>JAITDV010000092.1 GCA_031282385.1 Planctomycetaceae bacterium
AGTCAGGTATATCTACCCATCCCTGTCGCTGTATAGTGCAGTCCAATCCTTTTTCCTTCAAATCAACAATAGCTTTAACAGCGTCAGAATATGACAATAGTGGACTGTTTACAAACCACCATGTACTGAAAATATCACTGGCATAGCACTCTACAGCATTATCCGTTCCTATTGTAATTTTAATTTTGGGATCATTCACGCCATAGTGCTCATTGCGGGGAGGTGTTACACCGTATCCTCTCACCCAAAAAGTAAGAGCTTCTATAAAATTTACATTGAGAAGCATAGGCGGGTTATTTAGTTCACCAAGATTCATTATGGATTCCTTTCGTGACTTGTTACTGAAAAATTGTTTATTTTTCATATCTTTATTATTTCACAGAAAATAAGTAATACAAAAAATTATATTTCTTCATCGATTTTTTGACATGCAGTACACACATTTAGCAGTAACATAAATTTTCATAGTAGTTGTAAATCAAATACCTACAAAGAAAAATTACAATTGATTTGTTTTTACTTCAATTGATAGAGTGATAAGAATATCGTACATCTCACAATTATCACTTTTTTCTTTTAATACATGGCTCACAGCAAAACCATTCAAATTTTGATTTTCTGTTTCAATGTTCTGTATTACATTTTTCAATGCTGATAAAATTAAATGGTTTTTCGGAAAAATTGGTACTGGTGTTGCCACTGGTACTATTTTTATTGTATCGTTTTTAGTCTTTGTCAGAGTTTCCAAATACGGCTTTGATTTTGATTTTGACTTTCTCGTTCTTGCTATTTCTTTATATTTTTGCAATAGTTTCTGAAATTGCTCCGTAGATTGGGCGATTTCTTCGACAAAATTACTCCGCAAACGAGTACCATCAATAACTGCTTCGGGAATTGCTCCCGATTTTACCATCGCAAGAACAGTTTGCCATTTTATGTTCCACTTTTGAGCAGCAATATGCACAGAATAAAATTCCATGTTTTTCTCCTTTTTTGTTTTTGATTGTTTAGATGAAAAATACAGCGGCTTATCTTCAACACCAACAAATGAATTTCTAGGTGTATAAGGCAAATCACCACTGTTTATTCGATTCTCAATTTGTTTTCTTACTTCAAGGTAGCGTTCATAATCTTCCGGTTCAAGTTCCAAAGGAATTAATGCATTGAACTCCATGTTTAAATCTTCTGGATTCTTAGTTTCTTTTAGGCGTTCTATAATATCTTTATGTAACTGGCTAACACGTGACTCGGAGAGATTCAAAACCTCTCCGATTTCTTTCATTATTTTCTTATCATAGTAGTAAAGAATAATAATCAGACGTTCTGTCTGATTAAGTCCAGTTAGCACTTCTTGCAACCATGCTATTCGTATAATTTTACCTTCCGGTTTATTTACTTTATTATCTCTTACTGTCTCACTTAATATACTAGATTCGCCAGACTCATTGTATGTCTCTGCATCAAGGCTGATAATTCGGGGTATTTCATTTTCTAATTGATTCTTTTTTTGTTTCGCTCTAACCGATCTAGGCACCCAATCCAGTTTCCGAATTGCGTCAATTATTGAACCATAAATACGTTGTTTACAAAATGATTCAAACTTATATTTTCTGTTCAAATCAAATGTTCTAATCGCATCCATTAATCCGAATGTTCCATAAGCAATTAAATCATCAAGTTCAACATTGCCTTTTAATTGTCGGAACACTTTTTTTGCTGTTATTTCAACACACGGTAAATAACGTATAACAATAGCATTTCGTGCATCAATGTTAGATTTATCTTTCAAATACTGTTTCCACAGTTGCTCATCCTGATTTTTCATATTTTGAAAATATTAACATGTCTTTATTATACCACAGAAAATAAAGAAAACAAAAATTATATCTCTTTATTTTGCTGGAATTCCTGTAATAGCAAGCAGTCAAAGCATTCATCAGGATAAAAATGTTCCCAAACAAAAAGCGGATAAGAATTAGTGTATGCAAATCTTTCGTCTTGTGTTTCACATTTACGAATTTCAATACGATGTATCCGGCAATACTCCGCCAACTTCTTGCCTAAATCCTGCGATTCTTTTATCGATAATTGCCCATCACGGAATACCAGATTAAATTTGGTAACAGTTAAATATTCCAGATGCTCGTTCAACCGAACTTTTAAATCTGTATTTTGTTCTACTAAAGCACGCTCACGCATTACAGATTCGATTAGCCTATTGTTCGTTTCAATCAACTACTGAATCGGATCAAACTGCACAGCGTACTTACCAGTTTTCCGAATCGAAGGAATCACCTCATGCGTTATCCATCTTTTGAATTTTTTGGCATCTGGTTCGTCTGATCGCAAAAGCACTTTATACAAACCAGATTCGTTAATAATCGTAATCGGCACATTACTTTTTAACCCTAAATTAGACGTAACGTCAATCCTTTGTTTTTCATCATCATCAAGACGATCAACAACAATACTAGGAACTGAAAGCCCTAGTACAGAACAAATATCTTTCAATACCCACCATATATCGCCTTGTATTTTGATAACACGAATACCGTGATCATCAAAATCAAAAATTTGCGGAACTAACGCATTGCTCATTTTTTATGTCCTTATGAAAAAAGAACGACTACACGCGGGCTAGCAACCCTACGGCTTAGCAGTATTAAGCCTACGTATAATCGTCCTTCTAGTTTATCTCAATTCCAGTCGCCATACTGCGGCACTTACATATATCTATCTAATCTGTGCCTAATCTAAAACAATATTAATTGAGCATCTCTCGTAACCGATACAATTGTTCTACAAACTCCCGCTCCGTTAATATCGTTTCATGTGCATCGCTTTTTCCTACCGTATGCACTAATTCATTTTTACCTGTCGCTTTCAATGCTTTTCTAAAAAGACTATGCTCATCAAATAATGCATTATAAGCACGTGTCAATAACTCTTGATACTGTTTAGAATGGCGATCATAAGACTCACCGTTCCAGTACAACGTTTGATCTTTTCTCCAGTTATTGCCTTGTTTGCCGTACTTCTTAGCGTCAAAACCAACTAAAGTTACAACGTGAAGTTGTTCTGCCGTATCTCTAAACTTAAACGCCTGCAATACGCCTTCCATAGAACTGCACTGAATACCGTCAAATATAAATTCATACGCTGTAAAATTACTCAATGTGTTACTTGGATACGTACCTTTGCTACCGATGTTAATTATCATGTGCTTATAAAATCAAAGGGACATTAAGGACTTATGGGACTTTAGGGACAGTTGGAAATAACTCTGTCTAAGAATGTATCTATAATTGGGCAAAAGCGAGAAAACAATTAAAAATCCTCAATTCACACAACACAACTTTTTGAAAATGAGATATGTTATTGAGCGTTGGTTTGGAACTTATTTATGTCAATGGTTATTCAGTGTTGCCTTAGCAGGTATCATAATAGAGTAGAGTAACCCACTACAAAAAATAAATGTCTGTAAATCATAAAAGCCTTGTCTATACAGAGCCACATTTATAGATGTTTTATTTTCTGTAATCATAAAAGTAATCAAAACAACAACCGTAATCGTAATGAGATAGCAGAATTAAAAGTATTTCGGAGACAAATCAAAGTAAAGGCAAGATTCAATTTAGTAAGATGTTTTAAGACCACTAAGGTGGCGTACTATTAACTTGACTAAAAAGAATCATAAATCTACTAAGTGATGTTTCCCCAATACCGATTATATTTTGTTTTTTATCAGACATTACTGATCAAAGATATTCAACCTCGTATGCCAGAAGTCCTGTACTCGGCTAGAAACTGGTTATATCCAAGAACATAATCGAAAATAAAGAATAACTTATAATCAATTATCGTATCAAATTAGATTACAACAGTTTGGAATCATTTCCCACTGCGTAACATTATTAGAATTTATTCTAAGTCCTTATATTTGTTATATTTACGAAATTGCTGTTATAGCGATACGATATTTGTTTGTACCTATCAAAAATGTTACAGACAACTAAAATATTGCTAATGATATTTGTACGTTTTATCGTATTTTTATTGTTACAACCTATAACAAGTAACGATATTTGTACGCTCTATCACAAAGGGGCTTTATTGCAACTTAACTGTTAAATGTTTCAAAAAGACAAACTACAAATCGCTCCAAATCGTCCCTAATCGATGATCATTTCAAAAAGGTAAAAAGATACTACCTTACCAAAGAAACGTCCCAAATCGAATCCTATCAAATCTGGAACGATTTTAGCCAATCCGTACAACATCACCTATTTCTAACTCTTTAGCATGTGTTACAATAATAAACTGGAAATCTAATTCCTTAGATAACGTTTCTATCAAATCCCGTATCTGACTACGATATTCAACACTCAAAAACCGAAACGGTTCGTCTAAAATCAAAACTCTACGATAACGATTACTCGATAAAAGCAATGCTGATAACCTT
>JAITDV010000360.1 GCA_031282385.1 Planctomycetaceae bacterium
GTCCCCATAGTCCTTATTGTCCCTCATGTCCCTACACGAAAAACTTTAGGGACATTGGGGACGATAGGGACTAATGGGACAATAATTTTGTGAAAGGTATTTTTAGAGGTTCCCTTTTGGTTGCGTATTTTTTTCGTAGGCGTGATTTTTTTGAAAAAAAATTGCTCTATTTTTTTAATTGGTATTCCGTTAATCTTGAGATTTCGTTCTAATTCCTCCCGATTTTGTTACACCCATTTCCTCCTTGTTGATGCGTTCTTAACCGA
This sequence comes from Planctomycetaceae bacterium, assembly GCA_031282385.1. Taxonomy (GTDB): domain Bacteria; phylum Planctomycetota; class Planctomycetia; order Pirellulales; family Thermoguttaceae; genus WRKP01. The sequence continues at coordinate 267 of JAITDV010000360.1, forward strand.
CAAGGAGGATTTTTTATGTTAGAGAATAATGATGATTCTTGCAAGAGCAATTTTTCCGTTCATCCAAACACTCCCGACGCTCCGGTCTGTCCATTCTCTTTTGAATCGTTGTTTGAGCAAATTTCCCTCGTTCCGAAATTGATTCCATTTTTCTTAGCGAAGGTTGTCTTTTTGGCGGTGTTTATTGGAATGCGTTTTCTGTTTTTTGAGCTGCTGGAGTTTTTTTGTTCATTTGATATATTTGCTGTGTTTCAACGATCAGTTTCAATTTTTGCGTTGGGCAAAAATATATTGGCAACGTAACAAATATGAAAACCGACTTGAAAACCGAAAAAATTAAGTGTGAGGAGTGTATTGAGTATATACTGTTGGTTTTGTTTTTCGTAGTTTATGAGTTGTGTTTTTTGAACCCGAAATATAGGATGAGAACGCAATTGCCGTGCGTTTTTTTGCATCCTTTAACCTTTAACCTAATTAAAAAAATTAAAATGGCGTTCTCTTACGAAAAATTGACAACTAAATCACAGGAAGCTTTCGCGTCTGCTAATGAATTTGCGGTAAAAGCAGGAAATCCGGAGTTGACCCCGATTCATTTGTTCAACTCATTACTCAAAGAACGCGACGGTAACGTCAGACCCAGTCTTGAAGCAGCCGGTTGCAATCTTTCGCAACTTGACAGAATGGTCGAAGCGGAACTCCGCCAACTTCCCAAAGTTTCAGGCGGCGTATCACCTAGTCCCAATGTTGAATTTCAACGAGTCCTGTTCACCGCATCCGATGAAGCAGAATTAATGAAAGATGATTTTATCTCAACCGAACATCTGCTTCTTGCACTGGAAAAAACACCGTCTAAAGTAAAAAAAATATTCGAATTAAACGCAATTACACGGGATAATCTACTTCAAGGTATCATGTCTGTTCGCGGTAATACCCGCGTTTCCGACGCAGAACCCGAATCCAAACTTCAAGCTTTGTCGCGTTATGGAATCGATCTTGTTGACCGCGCGCGTCGCGGCAAACTTGACCCTGTAATTGGTCGGGATTCTGAAATCCGGCGTGTAATCCAAGTATTGTCACGGCGGACAAAAAATAATCCGGTGTTGATTGGTGAACCTGGTGTTGGCAAAACAGCTATTGCCGAAGGTTTGGCGTTGCGGATTGTTGACGGTGATGTTCCAGATTCGCTCAAAAATAAACGCGTAGTTGGTCTTGATATGGGTGCGCTTGTTGCCGGAACAAAATTTCGCGGTGAATTTGAAGATAGATTGAAAGCGATTTTGCGTGAAATCGACAACGCCGCCGGACAAATAATTCTTTTTATTGACGAGCTTCACACGCTTGTTGGCGCCGGACGCGCTGAGGGCGGAAGTGACGCGGCAAATATTCTTAAACCTGCACTTGCTCGTGGAGATTTGCGTTGTATCGGTGCGACTACGCTTGACGAATACCGCAAGTACATTGAGAAAGACGCCGCACTTGAACGGCGGTTTCAACCGATTTATGTCGGCGAACCTGACGTCAATGATTCCATAGCAATTTTGCGCGGACTGAAACCGCGATACGAAACACATCACAAAGGCGTTAAAATCACGGATTCTGCACTTGTGGCGGCGGTGGAGATGTCGCATCGTTATATTGCGGATCGTTTTTTGCCGGATAAGGCAATTGACTTGATGGATGAGGCGATGTCAAGATTAGCAATGGAGCTTGAAAGTGTGCCGACGGAGATTGATAAAGTACAACGCCGTCTGGTTCAACTCGAACTGGCGGCACGTCAACTTGCGGACGAAAATGAACCTCACGCACGGGACAGGTTGCGTGAAATTGAAAAGGAAATTATCCAAGCACGAGAAGAACTAGCAGAATTACGGGCGCAATGGGAAAAAGAAAAAAGCGGCGCACTTGATGTACATCAGTTGCGAAATCAACTTGCGGAAATTGAATTATCGTACAAAAATCTTGAAGCGAAAATTCATACGGAGCAGTCGCAAGCAAAGTTAGTTGACGAGTCAGAATATCAGAAGTTGTATGAGCTTGATTTGAAGCGTAAGGAGTTGGCGGCGGCAATTGCGAGGGCGGAAAATACACATTCACCCGAAACAGACAATTCGCAAACGAAAAAAACAACCGGCGAAACTACAAGTAATATTTCTAACGGTAACGCAGGTACAAAAAAATTATTGCGTCAAGTTGTAGGTATTGATGAGATTGCGGAGGTGGTAAGTTCGTGGACAGGAATTCCTATGAGCAGAATGATGGAAACAGAAAGAGCAAAATTGCTCGTGTTGGAAGATCGGTTACATATTAGAGTTGTGGGACAAGACGAGGCGGTAGATGCCGTTTCAAACGCAGTACGGCGCAGCCGTAGCGGGTTGCATGACCCGAATCGTCCGATTGGTTCATTTTTATTTTTGGGACCTACTGGTGTTGGAAAAACGGAGTTATGTAAGGCGTTGGCAGAGGCAATGTTTGATGATGACAGTGCAATGGTTCGGATTGATATGAGTGAATTTATGGAGAAACATTCGGTAAGTCGATTGATTGGTGCGCCTCCAGGTTATGTTGGTTATGATGAGGGTGGAATGTTGACGGAGGCGGTACGTCGGCGACCTTACAGTGTGATACTGTTTGACGAAATGGAAAAAGCACATCGCGACGTGTTTAATATTCTTCTTCAGGTATTGGACGACGGAAGGTTGACGGACAATCAGGGACACACGGTAGATTTCAAAAACACAATTATTGTAATGACTTCAAATGTCGGTAGTCAGGCAATTCAAGAAATTGCAAAAGAAAACGGTACCGAATCAGAAATGCAAAACGTTGTCAAAGAATTGCTCGGCAACCATTTTCTACCGGAATTTTTGAATAGAATTGATGAAACAATAATTTTCCACCCGCTAAAACGCGATCAAATTGCAAAAATTGTTGAACTACAACTAAAACGTCTGGAAAAACAACTTGTAAAACAAGGAATCACAATTAACGTTACAAATAATGCAGTTGAAGAAATTGTGAATCGCGGTTACGATCCTGTATTTGGGGCAAGACCATTAAAACGTGTAATACAACAACAAATACAAAATCCTTTGGCTGTTCAACTACTACGCAAAGATGCCGATTCAAACATGAACGTAAAAATCGATTTCAAAAACAACGAATTTGTATTTGAAATTAGTAATTGAGGAATTGTGTTTAATTTTTTATCCATGAACGACGCAAATTGACAAGAAAAAAATTAGTGTCAATTTGCGTCGTGAAAATTCGCGGACAAAAAAACAAAGTAATTCCGAATCCCGAATTTAATATGGAATCATATTCTATCACCGCTAATCGAATACATACAATGACCAATGTCGATGGCGGAACAGGATCAACCGGTTTGTTGGAACGGCATTATATCAATATTGTAAACGGAAAAATTGTATCCGTTTCAACAAAACCCGAATTCGCAAACATTACCGACTTCGCGGACAAATACGACATCTTGCCGGGAATGATCAACGCTCATGCACATCTTGAATTAAGCCAACTTAAATCTCCAACTCAAAAATATTGCAATGAATTTGATCAATGGATTAAACAAGTAGTACAATTTCGCCGTTCGCCTGAATACGATCCTGTTATTGCAATTTCAACCGCCAAGTGTTTTTTTGAGCAAATCCATGAAACAGCGGCGGTTGTTGATATTGTTCCTTTTGACTTGAATCCGAATCAACTTGATATAGGCAACGATGTTACGTGGTTTCGTTATCCTGAATTGATTGCGTGGGATTCTGTTTCTGTTACAAAAAAAATTGGACAAATTCGAGAATTGCCCAAAAATTATTATTCGGGTTTATCGCCTCACGCTCCGCATACGGCGGCTGCGGAGTTAGTAGAATTTGCGGCGAATTTTGGTGTTGGGGTTGCGATGCATCTTGCGGAGTCGCCGGATGAGATGAGGTTGTTGAAATCGCGGGACGGCAAGTTGTTAGAGATGATGAGAAAGGTTGACGAGAATTATGACTTGTCAAAAATTCTGATTGGAAGTAAAGCAATGGATTATCTGCAAGTTTTATCTAATGCGCCGATTACTTTGATTATTCATGGTAATTATCTTGTTGAAGAAGAAATACGGTTTCTTGCCGAACACCGCGAAACAATGGCTGTAGTTTATACGCCGAGGTCACATGATTATTTCGGGTTTGATGAATTTCCGTTACAAAAAATGTTGGATTTGAGAGTTCGTGTTTTATTGGGAACGGACAGCAAAGCATCGACTGCTGATTTATGTTTGTCAAACGAAATCAAATATGCCGCATCAGTTTACCCTGAAATCCCGCTTGAGATTTTTTTCCAGATGGCAACAATTCAACCTGCAAATTTTTTAGGCATTACCCAAAACTACGGTACCATCGAATACGGCAAAAACGCAATTTTCACTCTCTTTTAAAATAAGTAATTATTCACAGATTGTTTTTTATAACACAACAATTCCTAAAAATTTGAATTATGAGTTTAATTGGTTGGAGAGATTGACGCAACAGGATTTTTTGTGAGAATATGCGAAATTAATCGCAATTTTGCCCGACATGTAAATCTGCACAAGTTATCAAAAAATCAAATGCGGGCAATTTGGAATCGACAGAAAGTTCAATCGAATAAATTACCGATATTTCAAATTATACTGATCGTACTATAAATTGCGTGACGCAAGAGCTTAAAAGCCTGCTTTCCTATAGGTAAGCAGGCGGCGACAAAGGAAATTTAAAGTATGAACAGTTTAAATTTTTCGGACTTTAAGCAGAGAGTTATTTTTTGTTTTGAGTTGGGACGTCTTGAAGTTTTTTACTTCGGGGTAATAATTTTGTGGTGTATTTTTTTGGTGTGGTGAATTTTTTGAATTAGGAGTGGTATGGCGGAATTGAATGAATCGGTCTCGTATGCGGTAATAATTGCGGCGGCTGGTCAAAGCAAACGTTTCAATAACTCTGGAACATTGGAATATTCGAGTTGGCTTGATGGCGCAGCGTCAAAGAAACCTTACGCGAAATTGTTTGGCAAACCGATTTGGCTTTATAGTACGGAGAAGTTTGCAAAGCGTGTAGAGGTGAAGCAAATAATTCTTGTTGTTGCGCCGGAGGATGTTTCGTGGTTTCGAGATTATTTTGCAAAGGAGATCGACAAGTTACTTTTGATAGTGATTTCGGGTGGTGTAGAGCGTGCTGATTCGGTTCAGAAAGCGTTGAATATTGTCCGCAATAATATAGATTATGTTGTTGTTCACGATGCCGCAAGACCATGTGTAACAGATGAACAGATTACCGAAGTTTTCGACAAAGCAAAACTTTATGGCGCCGCAATTCTTGCTACGCCAATTGTAGGTACGGTCAAGTCAATTGAAAACAATATTATCAAATCAACCGTACCGCGCAATGGACTTTGGGAAGCACAAACTCCGCAAGTTTTCCGCAAGCAAATTTTGCTTGACGCATACGCAGCTCGGAAAGCAGATGATGTACTTACTACCGACGATGCCGAGCTTGTTGAGAAAGCTGGTTTTGAAGTTTCAATTGTTCCAGCAGATAAGTCAAACTTGAAAATCACAACACAATCAGACTTAAAATTCGCTGAAACAATTATTGCAAAAGAAATTTAAGAAATTGGCAAAACCGTTTGTCTTAAATTGTCCATATTCGAATTATCGGTAATATTCACAAGTTGATCTATTGCCAAGACTGCTTTAATCAATTTTTATTGTCGAATTTCAAAATGTGTTGGTATAGTTTGTCATAAGTTTTTTAGGAGTGATTTTATGGTGGATAAAGGTAAAGATGAAGTTAAAGTTAAAGGTTTTACTTCATTTGAGATGCGTGAGTTTGCCAAAGAAATAGGTAGAATTCGCAAGAAGAATTTTCGTCACGATTCTTTTGGAAGGCGTATTTTCAATGTTGAACGCGGCAAGAAATTTGTGCATTACTTGTTCAGAAATAAACCTGCGATATTGGAGAATTTGGATGTTGACAAATTGCGGTTAGGTCAATCATCTTTTACTGATAAGAAGTTGAATAATCATTCTGTTGACGTCCATTATGTTATTCCGATTAAGGGCGAAAAAGACAAAAATTGTGTTGTCTCGGTACTGATAGAGCTCAAGGCGCAAAATCATTTTTGGACGATGTTGCAAATGGTTGTTTATATTGTTAATATTTGGGTATCAATGTTCAAATCGGTTTCCGACGCTGTAAAACGTAAAGGGGCAACTGCCGCTGATAAGAAACGCAGCAGAAATTTTTTGCTTCCAACAGTAATTCCAGTGATCTTTCATCAAGGTCGTGGTAAATTTTCAGCGCCGACTAAATTATCCGGTTTGATACGAACAATAACTGGATTAGAATCTCACACGTTGGACATGGAAGCGATATTGGTTGACTTATCTTGTCTTCGAGAAGAAGACGAACCGGATGAACTTGACTTGTGGGTACCTTTTAGAGCTTGCCGTATGGTTTTTGATGAGGATCCGGAGTCTCGATTAATGGAGATAGTTGACAAGATGTTACCGGAGATACATTATCCGGTAATGCAAGAATTATTGGTTGATGTATTGAATTATGGCTATTTCAATACACCTAAATTAACTGAAACGATTTGTGAAAAAATTAGAAAATATACAGAAGAGAAAGGAGGTATAAAAATGCCCGTTTGTCTATACGATAAAATGTTAGCCAAAATACAAAAAGCTGAAGCCAAAATACAAAAAGCTGAAGCCGAAGCTCAGAAGTTTAAATTCGAAATACAAAAAGCTGAAACCGAAGCTCAAAAATTTAAGGTTGAAGTACAAAAAGTTGAAGCTGAGAAGCGGGAGTATTTTCGCGAGGCGCATGAGACTTGTGTCAAGACGATATTGGGATTTTTGCGTCATCGATTTGGCAAGGTTTCGGAGGAGATGTTAGAGAAACTTCAACAAATTGATGATTTGAGAGTGTTACGGGAATTATCGGATTATGTTGAAATTTGTCCGACGGTAGAGGCTTTTCAGAATAAAATCGACAAGAACAGAATGAAGTAAGCAGAGCATAAATTATAGGAACAACGTTTTTAGAGAAATGTTTGGTAGGATGTTAAAAATGAGTTTGAGTTAGTTGGTAATTTCAATGATAATTTTTAGGGGTATCATTAAATAGTATCTAAATGTATTATTTTTTTACGGAATCGGCAAAATTTTCAGGATTTTGTCTTTTGATTTATTTTAAGCTGTTGGCACTTTGATTTTGGGTATCGCGTGCGATTTTATTGATTGGCGAGTTTATTTTAACATATTTTTGAGTTGCTGAATTAATGGGTGTGTTTTGTATTGAGGTTACCTTTCGAGGTTCCTTTAACAATTAAAAAATAGAGGTAAAAATGTCAGATATACTGGAAAAATTTAATAATGTAGATCAAGGTACGGCTAATACTATTGGTCGTGATGGTACGTTTACGGATGATTCGGAGGATACGTTGAAGGATATGTATCTTTCGTTTCGTCTTGGGGACGAGGATTATTGTCTTGAGATTCGTCATGTTACGGAGATTGTGGGGATTCAGAAGGTGACGGAAGTGCCGGACATGCCGCATTATGTCAAGGGAGTGGTCAATTTGCGTGGGCAAGTGATTCCGGTGATTGACATGCGGCTTCGTTTTAACATGGTTGGGCGTGATTATGATGAGCGTACATGTATTGTTGTTATCAATTTACGCGG
>JAITDV010000394.1 GCA_031282385.1 Planctomycetaceae bacterium
CGAAGGAGGGGAATAAGAAGATGCCTCCTTCGGAGGCGAATAATTCCCCACCTTCGGAGGGGTCAGGGGCGGTCTCCTACTGGTTAGCGAAAAGGTCTATTAACCGTAAAAAAACTCACGACTGAATAGCTACATTCCTATTTCTGAATTTAATTGCCCTGCCAGTCCGTCTGGAGGCAACCATGACACTAATCTTTCAACAATTTCATGTGCAGATTGAATGCGTTTTGCCGGGTCTTTTTTCAACATCGCAAGAGTGAGCTCCGCAATATGAAAAGGAATCGCTTGATTTAAAACACGCGGATCAGTCGGCTCAAGATTAAGATGCGCTGACAATTTTTGTTTAATGCCGCCTTTGGGAAAAGGAACTTTGCCCGTTAAGAGTTGATAAAATAAACATCCAATAGAATAAATATCCCACGCCGGCATCGGTTCACCCGGATCACGAATCTGATCCGGCGCAACATAATCAATCGTTCCCGCAATCTTGCCCGCATTCATTTTGTCAATCTCTTTCTCAAAATGACTGTTGCTGTCTGATTGTTCTATTTCTTTTTTTGCGTGATTACAACTATATTCTACCGATAGCCCTAAATCAATTAATTTCGCTTTGCCGTTTGTTGTCATAAGAATATTTGCCGGTTTTATATCACGGTGAATAATTCCTTGCTCGTGCAAATATTGTACGCATTTCGCCAAATCGACAATTATTGTTGCGGCAATATCATATTGTAAAACTTGTTCTTGTTGCAATAAAGTTTTGACGTCGCCGCCATCAATAAATTCATGTACCATAAAATCGACATTGCCGTCATGTCCCGAATCAATAAAACGCACCAGATTCGGATGCCTCAATCTTTTTTGTAACGTTATTTCATGACGAAACCGCTCCGATAATTCAGCCGTCGATTTCGTCAGCGGTAAAACCTTCAAAGCAACCGGCGGCTTATAATCCGCATGATCCGGTGCTAATAACTTCGGAGGATGCGGCTTGTTTTTTTTCGTATCAATAACATATTCACAACCAAGAAATACATGTCCATATCCGCCCTTGCCTATCGCGTTCAAAATCCAATAATTACCCAGAGTGAATTTTGTCCGCCCTTCCCAAAGTTGCATTGTTTGCCATCTGTTCAATATTCCAAGATTGACAAGCGACTCCGCAATATGACGATCAAGTTCCGTCATTTGCAATTCGTTTTTACTTGCCGTTTCCCCATCCACCGCCGCAGAAAAATCAACAACCGTTTTAGTCAATTCATTTATCTGCAACACGTCACTGTCAACAGATTTTTGCAACTGACGAATTGCAGACGATTTGCCGTAACGAAGCCGTATATTGTTCTGTTTGTATTCATCACGCTGTGTTTTATGTTGCGGCGGCAGCGATTGAAACAGCGTTTCGGCGGGAGTGTCTGCCGGAATTTTTTTCCGCTTTACTACGTAATCATAAGATTCTCGTAACAACTTATCCAGAATTTCCTTTCTGACAAGTCCGCTTATTCTGGCATATTGATAAAATTTGGGGTAATTCACGTGACAGTAATGAATAAGGTGTTTCAAATGTGATTCTTACGCCGGTAACAGGATGATCAATACTCAACTTATAAGCATGTAACGCAATCCTACTACCGTTGTTTTTTTGTAATGCAAAATCACATTTATTTTTTTTGTTACGATTAATATTTACATTATATTTATTTTTCGCCCCGTATTTAATATCGCCTAGAACCGGAAAACCAAATTCAGATAACTGGGCGCGAATCTGATGTTTACGTCCCGTCAAAAGATTTATTTCAATAAGCGAATTGTTACCGATATATTCCAATTTACGATAACGCAATTTCGATTCTTTACCATCAACATTATCAGTCAATTTTACTTTACGATGACGTTTGTCTTCACAAATATTGCCGATAAGCTCCGATTCCGCCGGAAAAATTTTACCTTCAACAATCGCAAGATAAATTTTCTCAACTGTATGTTTGCGGAATTGTTCATTCAACCTCGCCGCAGCTTTAGATGTCCTCGCAAAAAGCACAACTCCCGAAACCGGAACATCAAGACGGCTAACCACTCCAAGATAAACTTCACCGTGTTTGTCATATTTACGTTTGATATATTTCTTGGCAAGCGTCAACAACGTCTCCTCGCCTTCAGGCAAACCCATCGTAGCCAATCCCGCAGGCTTAAATAACGTAAGAAGATGATTGTCCTCATAAATAATATCAAGCATAATCCATATCAAAAAACTATACCGCTCATACCATAAATTGCATAACTCAAAAGAGCAAAAAACCGCTTGCTAATAGGTAAACAGGCGACGGCAAACTAAATTTAAAGTGTGAACAGTTTAAAACCTCTGAACCTATTTTTGATGTAGTTCTACCGCAATTTTACCGCAATGCTGCAACGACGATGCTTGCGTTATGTCCTCCGAATCCGAAACTATTTGACAAAACAGTTTTAACCTTGCACTCACGAGCATTGAGTGGAGTGTAATCAAGATCACATTCCGGATCAGGATTCTCCAAATTTATCGTCGGCGGAATCACTCCATCCCGAATCGTCAACAAACAAAAAATAGTCTCCACCGCACCACTGCCGCCAAGCAAATGACCAATTTGACTTTTTGTACTTGAAACAGGAATCTTGTACGCCCAATCGCCAAACGCCAACTTTATTGCCCGCGTCTCCGTAATGTCTCCCAAAATCGTACTTGTCGCATGTGCATTTATGTAATCAATATTAGAAGGATTCACGCTGGCATCTTCCAACGATCTCTTTATCGCTTTCATTGCCCCAACACCGTTTTCATCCGGTTGCGTAATATGCGTTCCGTCCGAAGATAAACCATATCCAATAATTTCACCAAGCATATCCGCACCACGTTTGACCGCATGCTCATAAGACTCCAACACAAGCATCCCGCAACCATCCGCAAGCACAAATCCATCACGGTCTCTGTCAAATGGTCTGCTTGCCCGCGTCGGATCATCACTTCGCATCGAAAGCGCGTGCATTGCCGAAAATCCCGCAACTCCCAATAATGTTGTCGCCGCCTCACTGCCGCCCGTCAAAACCACATCCGCCTCACCCAAACGAATCATCCGCATTGCATCAATAATCGCATTTGAAGAAGTTGCACACGCAGAAGAAACCGAATATGACGCGCCGGTTAAACCAAAATGTATTGACACATTGCCCGCCGCAGAATTCGGCATAATTTTAGGAATTGCAAAAGGCGAAACCCGCGACGCGCCTTTGGTAAGAAGCCGCGAATGTTGCGTTTCAAATTCATTCAATCCGCCCACCCCGCTGCCAATTATTACCGCACAACGATCCGTGTCCATAACAGAAAAATCCAAACCGGATAAACGCACCGCATCTATTGACGCCGCTATTGCATATTGAGCAAAAAGCTCCATCCGGTTAGCTTCCCGTTGAGAAATATAATCCGTAACAGAAAAATCTAAACACTCGCCCGCAATATGAACAGGAATAATTTCATTGTCCTGAATCTTAATCCGGCGTATTCCCGACTCGCCCGCACAAATCAGCCGCCATACCTTCTCGACATGCGAACCGAGCGGCGTAACCAAACCATAACCCGTTACAACAACTCGTTGCATGACTTAAAAAAAGATAAAGATAGATAATATTGAACAAGCAAAAAAATGCCAAAATTTCGAAATCAGGAACTACCGTAACAGCCAACTAAATAATTCCGTAACATTAATTGACGTCCTAAAAATAAGACTGGAACTTTATACCGTAATTGTCTATTTAAATTTTTCTATTTTGACATATAGATTGCTTATTTTAACAAATTTCTGTAAGTTTAAAATAACAAACTACGTAAATATAAAAAAGGCAAATTTTACATTTTTAATTTTCGTACATGCAATTTTCAAATTTAAATAGACAGTTACATTATACCTTTTCTCTACCCTAAAAATACATCAACGCAACAAAAAACCTACAACGAAAAACTGCCTTTAACTCCTCCGAAACCACCCCTAACCCCTCCGAAGGAGGGGAATAAGAAGACGCCTCCGAGTGAGGCGAATAATACGCCTCCCGAGAGAGGTGAATAAT
>JAITDV010000455.1 GCA_031282385.1 Planctomycetaceae bacterium
TTGACGAAATTGAGAAAGCGCATCCTGACGTGTTCAACATGATGTTGCAAATCATGGAAGAAGGACGCTTGACGGATAGTTTCGGAAGGCATGTTGATTTCAAGAATGCAATTTTGATCATGACAACAAACGCCGGCGCAGAAGCAATCAAAAATGAATCCGCATTCGGATTTCAAAAACCTACCGATGACGCCAGTTATGAGAGCATGAAAGAGCGAGTAAATGAACAAATTGAACGGATTTTCCGACCGGAGTTTGTTGGGCGTTGTGATGATATTATTGTGTTCAGACATTTGACGGAAAGTGATTTGAGTGAAGTTGTAGAATTGGAGTTGTGCAAGGTGAGGGACAGACTTTTGGAAAAAGGATTCAAGTTGTTGTTGTCGGAGGAAGCAAAGGCGTTATTGATTAAAAAAGGCAGCAATCTCGATTTCGGCGCAAGACCATTGCGGCGATCAATTGAAAGTATGATAGAAGACCCGCTTTCGGAAGAATTGCTCAAAGGCGAATTTGACGGCAAGGATATAATATCCATCGACGTCAAAGTCGTCGGAGACAAAAAGCAACTTATTTTCGACGGACGAATGTTTGATGAAGTTGATGAAGCAACAAAAGAACACCTCAACACGCAATATGTTACTCTTGAAAAGAAAGTTACTCTCGAAAAAAAAGTTGAAAAAAATGACGAACCGGAAATAGTTCCAAGCAGTGTAAGTTAAATTGATTTTGTTCGTTAGATTTGAATTTTCTATTTTCAAGATTAGAGTCCATGTTTGTCATGTTCCTAAATCCGTTTTGACTTTACGAAATACAAAACAGTACAGTAAATAGTATTGTAGAACAATTTACAATTAACCTAATAACTCAATCATTTATTTTTGCTTTACAATTTTACAAAGTAAAATTACCGGATGATTGAAGTAGATAATATTTATAAAAGTAAAAGTAAAATAATGCCAAGTTACGAGTATAAATGTGATGCTTGCGGATATGAATTTGAGGAGTTTCAGGGGATCAAGGATTCTCCGTTGAAGAAGTGCCCGCAATGCAAAAAGAATAAATTACGGCGATTGATCAGCGGCGGTGCGGCAATTGTTTTTAAGGGGTCAGGTTTTTATCAAACTGATTACCGAAGTGAAAAGTACAAAAAATCTGCCGCTACCGAATCCGCAGAAAGTACCAAAAACACACAACCCTCGCCCGCTTCATCTACTGCGCAACAAAAACACTCCGCCGCCGCAGAAAACAACACAAAAAAAGAACCGCAAAAAAATGAGACCATAAAAACAAAAGAATAAATGTAACGAAATAGACGTTTGTTTTACTTGTGGACAACATCTGTGATTAGAAGTAACATATTCGTCACACTTGAAATTGCGCAACTCAAGAGCGTAAAAGTCTGTTTTCCGAGTAGGTAAGCAGACGGCGGCAAAGAAAATTTAAAGTGTGAACAGTTGAAAATCTATTTTGCCGTTGTTAAGGGCGGTGTGTTTGTAGAAAACAATGTAACGGGTAATGAGTCGGATTGATCAAGTAATCATTCGTGTTCAAGTTGCTTGGAATTGTGAGCGTACTGTTGAGGTTGTGGCGGCAACTGATAAAGTACGCCAAGACGATCTAAATGAAATTGTTGAATGGTTTATCGGTAACAATTCTCGTGCATATATTCAATTTGATCGTGAAAATATTTTTTTTCATCCGTTGCCCTATGGTGATTTTGCGTTTGGTGTAATTGATCCTTTGAGCGATGATGTTTGTTCTAATTTGGGTCAGTTGGGATATTCTTTTGTTCGTGTTTTGATTATTTCGCCAAGCGTTCTTCTTGCTCAAGCAAATAACCCGATTGCGATTTATGAAAGGTTGTTTTGTAACAAAGAGAGCGGGATTAAGAATATTACCAAATCGCCGGACAAATTAAGTCCGTTGGAAGTACCGGTATTGCAATCGGTTTGTGATACGGATATTTTAAGAAAAGTTGTGTCGGCAGCCGGTGCTGTTGCGATATCGCGTCTGTTTCAATCTTTGCTTGATTCGGTTTCTACAATATTTCGTCCGTGTAAGTCTGTTTCCTCTTTATTTATTTTGAGCGGGCTATTTAATTTATTGCCGGTTCGTTTTCGGTCTGGTTTAACTTTTTCAACCGCGCTTTTTTTATCGTCTATTAATCCGTTGCAAGCGGTCGGTTTTGACGGCGACGGCAAACGGGCAATCAAATTGGCGAAGAAGTCTGGAGTTTCGTTGGTTGATTTTGAGCGGTTTAGTAATTATCCGCAACCGCCGCAAAATTTGTGTCTTGGGCGTTGGTCGCAATTGGTGTTACGTGTTTTGTCTAATGGTGATTTTGCGTTTTGGGAATATCAAATCAGGGCGGATGCGGAGTCGGACAATGAGCCGGAAGAATTTACCGACTGGCAGGAACTTAACGATTTAGCGATTATGTGGCAATGCAAATATCCTAAATCGCCGATAACGTACGGAGCTTGTTCGTGTAAAACAGGAGAATTAGCGGAAAAGGGGCTTGAGCAAAGTATAACGGCTGTTGAGATGTTACTTGCAGATACGAAGCGTAAACCTGCCGGTTAATGTTGTAAACTGTTCACACTTTATAAATTCCTTGTAATTATTCAGTCACGGGATTCAATTGTTTAGGAAAAGGGGTTGAGGACATAGAAACGAAGCTGACAAAAACGCAGTTCTCTAAAATAAACGACCATTATTTATCCAATTTCCATTAGTAGCAAACAACGCCCCCCAATGCGTCCTTATGCCATTATTCTTTCGATGATTAATTTAAGACAATATCAAATAAAACATAATGGCATAAGGGCGCGTTATGGGGAATTTTGGACTACTAATGGTAATTTGACAAATAAGGGTTGGAATACTAGAGCCGTTCGGAAAATTATGTTGTTCTGCGCGGATTTATTGGGCTTGGTAAACAGAATTGTTGATGATAATAAACATACGACTGAATAAATACAATTCCTTCATCTTTAATTTTTTAATCACCTATTTTCAAAAATGTCTATACCGCGCCGTCGCAAACTTATACCTAGAGTAATTGAAACAGGTATTTCTCATGGACATTGGCTTGAATCGTTTTTAGCTTATATTTCAAGCGAGGTACATCTTGCGGACAATACATTGGCGGCGTATCGGCGGGACATGGAGCGTTTTTTTTTGTGGCTTGGTAATCGACGGCTTGATGGACTCAATGTTACAATGCTTGAGGATTATATTGAGTGGCTTTATGGTTTGAATCTTGCGCCGGCAACGTTATCGCGGCATGTGGTTTCGTTGCGTGTTTTTTTTAAGTATCTTCAACTGGAGGGTTTTGTTAAGGACAATGCGGCTGAATTGCTGTGCAGTCAACGTTTGGGCGAGCGGATGCCGCATGTTTTGACAACTGGTCAAATAGACGATCTTCTGGTTTCGCCGCAACCGGATATGGATAAACTTTGGAGGCGGGACAGGGCGATATTAGAATTTTTTTATGCAACAGGTTGTCGTGTTTCGGAGTTGACTAATTTACATTTGAAAGATGTGCGGTGTGATGAGGGATATTGTTTTGTTACGGGCAAAGGCAATAAGCAACGTTTTGTTCCAATTGGTAGTTGTGCGGTGGATGCGTTTAATTTTTGGATGCGGGATGAACGTCCGGTTGTGTTACAGCGTGCGGGGTTAAGTGTGGGCGATTGGAGCGGGGACAATGAAGCTGTAGGAGTAGTTTTTCTTTCTTACAGGGGCAAAAAAATCAGACGTGAAGCAATGTGGGAGCTTATAAAGAAATATGCAATGCGTGTTGGGGCGTCGTCGGATATAAGTCCGCACACAATGAGGCATAGTTTTGCAACTCATTTACTTGCCGGCGGTGCGGATTTGAGACAAGTTCAAGAAATGCTTGGACACGCAAGTATTGTTACGACTCAAATTTATACGCATGTTGACATGACGCGATTGAAAGCGGTACATGCAAAATTTCATCCAAGAAGCCGCACCGCAAACCAAAAAAACCAAAAAAAAATCAACCGAAACTTCGACAACCCTGTTGAATAAAAATGAATAAAAATTGCAATTATGCAATATACCGCTCGTACAATAAATTTATGCTATCCGCAAATTTACACAAACTATTTAATTCGTAAATTAATTGAAATTCGCGGACAAAATGAGTTTTTTGAAGTTCACAAAGATATACTGTTAAATTGTGCAACTCAAAAGCGTAAAAGCTTGCTTTCCGATAGGTAAGCAAGGGTGGTAAACGGAATTTAAAGTGTGAACAGTTTAAAAAACAGTATTTGAGTGAAATAATACAAAATAACAACACTCATAACTCTTAACTCTTAATTATTATTGTTATGTCGGAAATATCTGTTGTATGTGTTTATTGTGCGTCGAGTGCGATGGTTGGTCAGATTTATTTTGATGCAACTGAACGACTTGCGCGTGAAATTGTTCGAGGCGGAATTAGTGTTGTTTATGGCGGCGGGGCGATTGGATTGATGGGGCGGCTTGCGGATACGGTTTTGGCGGAGGGGGGCAAGATTACCGGTGTAATTCCAAAATTCATGGATGATGTGGAGTGGTCGCATCAGCGTCTTACCGAGCTTGTGTTCACGGAAACAATGCACCAACGAAAAGCAAGATTGATTGAAAATATTGATGCGGTTATTGCGTTACCTGGAGGGACTGGCACGTTTGAAGAGCTTTTTGAGGTGATAACATTAAAGCGTCTAGGGTTGTTTACCAAGCCGATAGCGATTCTTAACACAAACAACTATTATGAGAATTTAAAGGCAATGCTTAATAAATGTGTTGCCGAGAATTTTATGAAGCCGAAACATCTTTCAATGTGGTCATTTGTCGATCAACCTGAAGATGTAATATCTGTTTTACAAAATACTCCGCAATGGAGTAAGGACGCAATTAATTTCGCGGTAGTGAGGAATTTTTGAAATGCGGATTTTTGTTTTGTTGTGTTATTTCTATTAGGTGTGTTTTTGTAGGAACGCAGACGTCCCGTCTACCTAACGTTCAGTAACTTCATGCAGGCGGGATGCCTGCGTTCTTACATGCTTCATTCTTATCCTCGAACATTTATTCCCTAAACAATAGGATTGCAGGAATTTTGCAACTGAATAGTTAGTTGTCCCTGAAAAAGTCTTTTTGTTGTTTTAATGGTAGCCAACTTGTTCGCGGCGAGTTCGTTTGAGCATCTGAATGGGGACTCCTTGTCAATTAATTTTGATAATA
>JAITDV010000550.1 GCA_031282385.1 Planctomycetaceae bacterium
ATTAATAATTGCATAAAAGCAGGTCAAGAGCAAATTTTCCATTCTTAATAAAATTCAGATACAGAATCAAATCTTAAACAACTATTCCAAAAAATCCCAATAGCCGCATTAACAATCCAAATAAAATTCCTAACCAACGAATCCAAATTCAAAGAAACCTTAAACAAAATAATTAAGGAAAAGACAACTCTGTGCAGAATAGTGAAGTAATAGTTCCTGATAAATCATTACACAACAACAATAGACCTTTTCTCTAACCTAAAAATACATCAACGCAACAAAAAACCTACAACGAAAAACCGCCTTTAACTCCTCCGAGACCACCCCTAACCCTTCCGAAGGCGGGGAATTATTCGCCTCACTCGGAGGGGTCTTTTTATTCGCCTCCTTCGGAGGGGTCAGGGGTGGTCTCCTACAGGTTAGCGAAAAGGTTTAATACCCGAAAGAATAGTTACCGAGATTTTTTTGTCATTTTTTAATAAATTTTTCAAAAAAATCTGAAAGATCACGAAATTCGTCTTGACTAATTTTTAAAAATTTAATATCTTTCATACTGTCATGCGAATGACCCTTTCAATGGATTGAGAGGTTTTAATCGGATTGCATTTTGGGCGGTCTTCAAGACGTGAGTTTTTTGGGCTTGACCTGCGATCTGCGTAGCGGTAAACGCTGGCATGATGCTCGTGTTCCCTTCGATAACTTGCGGGGAGGAATGGATTTTTCCCCTTTTTCGCGCCGGATTTGAAAATAGTATCCGGTTCGAAATGCCGTTGGAGCATGGATTGTTCCAACGACATTTCAAATTTTTCACTTCGAAGTTTCGGCAATTCACAGGCTTTATTTTTTAATGCAACGAATTCTAATTTAATTTCAGTATAATTGTTTACCGCATTGCCGTGAAATTTGTAATCTTACAGAAAACTTATTTGCAATCGAACATCTGAATAGTTGTTAATTTTTTCATAACGAATCCGGTAATTTATCGTGAATATGAATTGTACAATTTGTCCGCGGCATTGTTTGATTCCTGTAGGTAAATCCGGTTATTGCGGAGTGCGTAGAAACTGGTATCAAGATTCCTCCAGCAATACAACAAACGAAAACAATTTCAAAAACGATCTTCGCAACGGAATTTTTTCTATTACGTATGGTAAGAATACGGGACTTGTTGTTGATCCGGTGGAAAAGAAACCGCTTTATCATTTTTATCCGGGATCAAAAACTTTATCTCTTGGTTCGATTGGTTGCAATCTTGATTGTAAATTTTGTCAAAATTCTTCTATTTCGCGTTCTGTTGATGATTCTGTTCTTGTTAAATATTCACCATTGGAAGTGGTTGCTGCCGCGCAACTCAATGGTTGCCGAAGTATCGCTTTTACTTATAACGAACCGATAATTGGGTTGGAGTATGTTATCGATATTGCTAAAGAGGCACACCAAGCAGGACTGCAAACAATCGCAGTAACTAATGGTTACATCGCGCAAGAATGGCTCGATAAATTTTTTGAGAATATTGACGCGGCTAATGTTGATTTGAAATCGTTTTCGGACGATTTTTATCGGGAGTATTGTTCGGCGTCAATCGAGCCGGTCAAAGAGACGTTGTGTTATTTGGCAAAAAAGAACAAAAATAGTACAAAGAATAATTGTAACGATAATTCAAAACGCGGAATATGGTTTGAAGTAACTACTTTATTGATTCCTGAACTCAATGATTCAGAACGTGAGATTGCGGAATTATCTGATTGGTTTTTTTCTGAACTTGGTGCGGAAATACCGTTGCATTTTTCGGCATTTCGACCGGCAGATCGGTTGCGGTCAATTCCTCCGACTCCGGCAAAAACTCTTTTTCGTTCTCGTAATATCGCAACAGCAACAGGATTGAAATACGTTTATACGGGCAATATTGACGATACGGCAGGACAAGCAACTTATTGCCCGCAATGTAAACAAAGTATAATTTCACGCAATAGATTTAATGTAACAGAATATCTTGTTGACGAAGATCAATGTTGCCGTTACTGCGGTCAAACGATAGCGGGAGAATTTGAGTCTGATTTATAATAGACCTTTTCTCTAACCTAAAAATACATCAACGCAACAAAAAACCTACAACAAAAAACCGCCTTTAACTCCTCCGAGACCACCCCTAACCTCTCCGAAGGAGGGGAATAATTCGCCTCCTTCGGAGGGGTCAGGGGTGGTCTCCTACAGGTTAGCGAAAAGGTCTAATGAACATATTGCGTGCAACTCAATACACCTCAAAGAAACGGCAATTCGTACCGCCCGAACCAACTTTCAACTTAACCGGTTTACCGCATTTCGGGCAACGTCCCTCATAAGCCGTTTCGCTTTGGTTAATGTAAATCCGCCAATAAACACCGCAACAATTAAACCTCACACCAACAAAACGGCGTTTTGTATCGTTATTGTTTTGTGTAGTTTTATTCGGCGAAGGCTCGCTAGATAAATCTAATTGTCCCATTTGATCATTATACCTTTTCTCTAACCTAAAAATACATCAACGCAACAAAAAACCTACAACGAAAAACCGCCTTTAACTCCTCCGAGACCATCCCTAACCCCTCCGAAGGATGGGAATTATTCGCCTCCCTCGTAGGCGTCTTCTTATTCCCCTCCTTCGGAGAGGTCAGGGGCGGTTTCCTACAGGTTAGCGAAAAGGTCTATTATACTGTCCGTACCATAAATTGCGCGACTCAAGATCGTAAAAAACTGCTTGCCAATAGGTAAACACGGCGGCAAACGAAATTAACGTGTGAACAGTTTAAAATTTTACGTAAACAATTATCGTACAAATTATCATTTTCATTTTAATCAATTTCAGTAATTTGAATTGGTTTTATGTTGAATTTTTTTGATTGTCCGAGATATTTTGCGGGGTTATTGTGGAAAATTTCAATTATTTCATTTCTTGAATGTCCGCGTCTTTGGCATTCGAATATTGCCTGTTGCAAAAGCATCGGGTCGCTTGGTCCCCAATCTGCAGACGAGTTTACCAAAAGCCGATCAGTCCCATAACGTTCAATCATATCCACACATCTGTTAATCGAACATTTCGTTATCGGATAAAGCGTAAAACCGTACCAATATCCGGCGTTTTTAACTGCTTGTATCGTATGATTCTCTAAATGATCGATCCAAACTTTTTCGGGTTTGATATTATTTCGATAATTGTTAAGTACATCAAGAATAATCCGAGTTCCGATTGCTTTATCGGCGAGATGAGGAGTATGAATCAATAGAAGTTGATCGTATTTGATTGACAATTCAATATGTTCTTCCATAATCTCAATTTCATTTTTGCTTGACTTATTCAAACCGGTTTCACCAATTCCAATCACGGTTGGTTTGTCCAGTAACCTCGGTATTTCACGCAACACTTCGCGTGCAACATTAAGATTGTCTGCTTCCTTCGGATTGACTGCAATCCAGCAGAAATGTTTTATTCCGTAAGCGGCAGCACGTGTCGGTTCGAACTCGCTGATTTGTTTAAAATAGTCAAGAAATGTTCCAGCATAATCACGGTCAAAACCCGCCCAAAAAGCAGGCTCCGCAACCGCAACTACTCCACTTTGAGACATACGCTCATAATCTTGACAAGTCCGCGCAATTGCATGATAATGCGGTTGAATAATGTACATTGATAAATGTTTGGGAATATAGTGAGAATTTTTGTAACAATTATTAATTTTATTAAAAATTACTTCTTGTAAATATTCTTAGCCGTTATCGGCAACATGTAAAAAAACAAGGCAGATATTCTAATTGATTTTGTACATAGTTGCAAATGGGGGAGATAACTTGATAAAGAATAAACCAACAATAATTCATCTGATCAAATGAAAACAGTATAAAATGATTACATAATTGATTTCCTACCATTGCTGATTTTATTTATTCAAACGTCTCTCTCATTTAGAATTTGTATATTCGGCGTTATTATACAGTTCGTACTATAAATTGCTTGACTTATGAGCATAAAAGCCTGCTTTCCAATAGGTAAGCAGGCGAAGGTAAAGGAAAATTCAAGCGTGAACTGTTTAAAACTGTTCACACTTTAGAACCATTGTACTTTTAAAATTCGGTTTTCGTTTTGTAATGAATAAACGAGACAACAAGTGATTTTGGAATATGACAAACATGAACAATTGCAGAAAAACAGAAAATTAACGTATAAATTAAGAAGCCGACTAATTGAAAATTTTACTACTTTCCCAAATAATGTAACAAAAATTATGACAAAAGAACTTAAACACAGCGACGAATTTATCAAGTCGCTTGCGGAAAAATATCCGACGCCATTTTATCTTTATGATGAAAAAACTCTTCGTGAACATGCGCGGCTTTTCAATAAGGCGTTTGCATGGAATGCAGGTTACAAGGAATATTTCGCGGTAAAAGCAAATCCCAACCCTGAAATCTTAAAAATTCTTAAAAGTGAAAATTTGGGTTTTGATTGTTCCAGTCTTGCCGAGTTGAATATTTGTGAGCGGCTTGGTTTTGTTGGAGAAGACATTATGTTTACGTCAAACGACACGCCGTCTGCGGAATATGTTAAAGCAAAAAATTTGAACGCGATTATCAACCTCGATGATATTACTGATATATATGTTTTAGAAAAATGTGCAGGTTTGCCGGAAGTAATTTGTTTTCGTTGGAATCCCGGTTTGTCTGTTAAAGTTTCAAGTGTGATTGGTAATCCGGTAGAGGCGAAATATGGGTTGACGACAAGACAGCTGGTTGAGGCGTATAGAATTGCAAAAGCAAAAGGCGTTAAAAGATTCGGACTTCACACTATGATAGCGTCAAATTTATTGGATGAGCAATTTTTTCTTACAACTGCGAAATCGTTATTTGACATGACAGCTTTAATTAAAAAAGAAACAGGTATTGAAATTAGTTTTATCAACATGGGCGGCGGTTTTGGTGTTGCTTACAAACCGGATCAAAAAACAATAGATTTAATAAAACTTGGTCAAATGATTCAAGCGGGATATACAGAGTTTAATAAGGTTGAGCCTAATTTGCAAATTAGGCTTTTGACGGAGGCAGGACGTCTTGTTGCGGCGGAGGCGGGAGTGTTGGTTACGCGGGTGATTCACAGAAAGGATACTTACAGGGCGTACATCGGAGTTGATGCGTCAATGGCAAATCTGATGCGACCAGGTATGTACGGAGCTTATCACCATATAACTGTCGTCAGCGAATCCGGTAAAAAAAGTAACGCAACACAAGAAGTAGATGTAGTTGGTTCACTTTGTGAAAACTGTGATAAATTTGCAGTCAATCGCGTTTTACCGACAATAAATATTGGTGATTTACTCGTAATCCACGACGCCGGCGCACACGGTTACGCAATGGGATTTCAATACAACGGAAAATTACGTTGTGCAGAGTTATTACTGGAAGAATCGGGCAACGTAAGAATGATTCGCCGTGCCGAAACATTTGACGATTATATTGCAACATTAAATGTAAACGAATGGTAATCAAGTTGAAATTTTAATTAAACTTTTGCAAATAAAATTGTACCTTATATAAATAGTTGTCCCTGAA
>JAITDV010000578.1 GCA_031282385.1 Planctomycetaceae bacterium
CGCCGCAATCAGTTCATGCTTTTGCCGTGAAGTGGATGCTCGGTAACGAAATGATTGACCGAGTAGTTGTTCCGCGTTGCAGCCCGTCCATTCTTCTAAAGCACGGTTACAAAATAACAGCGACGCATCGCCGTCAAGAACGAAAAACGGCTGCTGAATAGTCTGAAAAAAACGAATCAGTTTCGAAGGACGAAATTTCATTTCACTTAATGGTTACAATTTTATTTTTATAAAACAAAAATAACGTTCCGTATGATCTGTTTTCGGTTTAACCTTAAAATGAAACAAAAATTAAAGAACGTACCAATTCAAACCTAAAAAAGTGATAAAGAAAAACGCTCTTCCCATTCTTTTAATTGTGCATATAACTGTGTTTCTTTGAAAATATCCGGATTGAACACCAAACACAGATCATGATGTAATTTTTTGTCATTGATATTCTGTCGGGTTAAAATTTGTAGCGATTTTGCCCAAACCTTTAGAAAATCATGTCCATTACATAAATTCCAATAATCTGATGTTGTAAAGTTCATCTGATCAATGTCCTCTTCTTTGACAGCCTGTTTTTTGTTCTCTGATTTTTGATTGACAAGAGTAATACATTTTCTTTTTTGCACAACAAATGAAATATCGTTTTTTTGAAAATCAATACATTCATGTATCGGAAAATTTTCAACAATTAACGCCAAGTCATGAATATGGTTATACAGACGAATCAGAGAAAACCAAACAAGTGATTCCAGTATTTTTTTACGGAAATCGATATAATCGAAATGAATATTAGTATCAATATCTTCCAGATAAGTCCATGTAATTTTCCTGAACACGGTCTCGTTTTGAATCAACATCATTTCTGCATCATGATTATCGGTTAAAAAAATATTCGGATTCGGGTTTTGATTTCTGATATTATCAAGACGAATAAAATCCGCATCAATAATTCCGACAACATTATTACAAGAATATTGTAACAAACTATTGACAATCAACGTTACTGAAGTAATTCCGTTTGTCGCGGTGAGTTCGGTTTTGTCTTTGTGAAAAATCGTTCCAAAAAGTTTTTTATCATCACGTCCCTCAACATATATCCACACCTTTTCTTTTTTTGACGGATGTGTTTGCGACATTAGGAACTCGTTAATGAAATCCTGAACACTTATGTTGTTCTTCATGTTACGTAACCTCCGAAATCAATAACATTTTCCCAATAATCATTGACAATTTGCGGTGAATGTGTTGCGACCATGACCGAAATTTTTTGTAACTCAATAATTTTCAGCATATCCGCAAGAAACGCCTTTTGCCAGACAATATGCAACGAAATTTCCGGCTCGTCAATCAATACGAGAGTGTTTTGGTCTGCTTGAAAAAGTAAGTCAAAAAGTAAAACAATTTCATGCTGCTCTCCAGACGATAAACCTGAAAGTTCCAACGAATCGCCGTTGTCTGTAACAAATTTCAATCCGTATTCTTTTGAAATTGTTATATTTTTATGTGGAAATTCTTTGGAATGGAGTATTTCCGAAAACAGATTGAGGGTTTTCAATAACGGTTCAAAAACACGCAATTTTTCCTCAACATCGTTAATATAAACATATAGCGCCTTAGCATTCACCGGATCAAAATCAAGAGAATTTTCTTCATACGTTACGGAAATACCATATTTTTGCAACAACCTTTGTGTTTCTTTAATTTTATCAAATCTTGTCTTAAAATTATTTTCCGGTATTTCAGTTTTTGATTCAATAAGTCTTCGGGGATAACTACTGTCTAGTTCACGGGATTTTTCAGCATATTCTGAATCTGCTTTGACGATAATTTCTTTAAGAACATTGGCATATTTATCTATGGTTTCTTCAAAAATCAGTTTTGGTTTTGATTGCAGTTGTTCCCAATATCTTCCATAAATCTTCCGCATTCTATTATTATTCCTTTTATTTTCAATTTTTCTCAATAGACGTTGTTCACGAATCAAATAAATATTCGGAAATTGAAATTCAGGAATCCCATCAAATTGACGGTTCACATATTTAATTATATATTCGTACCCAAGAGTATTGGATGATTTTGAAACGATATTTTGTATATTTCCTGATTCTTGAAAAAATGGGTCTTCATTATAAAGCCATTTCAATATCTTCTTAAAATTAACAGAATACGGTTTACTATCTATTGTAACACACAATTGGGTATTATCTTGTTTTTCGATAACAATAGATTGCTCATTAGTTAAACATATCTCAATTTTTTGAAAATTTAATCCAACAAAATAGAGAAAATTTCTTTGAGCAAGTTCGTAAAGAATGCGCAAAATGGTTGTTTTACCGTAACCATTAGGACTGATAAGAACCGTCAAATCATCCGGTTTCAAATCAATGGTATAATCAAACGTTCCGAAAAGTTTTTTGATAACCAATCGTTCTAATTTTAACATAACATCTCCGTTTTATTTCTTAAAAACAGTCAACTCTAAAAATCTCTAATTCCATTATTCCAACCATTTTTATTTTACCTAATATTCCGATGTTTGACAACATTTCTGTCGATTACGGGTTTTTGCTGGCGGGAGAATTTGAAACGGTTGGAGAATTTGGAACGGTTGGAGGAGTTGGAGTGGTTTCCTGAACAATAACAGCACGGCGAATCAGAATATAATTTTCGCCACGAAATTCAGTAAATTCACCGTCAATTTTCCAGTTTGTTCGGGCTGGTTTTTCATCAATAGC
>JAITDV010000011.1 GCA_031282385.1 Planctomycetaceae bacterium
ACAGGTTAGCGAAAAGGTCTATTATCAAAATTAATTGACAAGGAGTCCCCATTCAGATGCTCAAACGAACTCGTCGCGAACAAGTTGGCTACCATTAAAACAACAAAAAGACTTTTTCATGGACAACTAGCTACTAAGGGTAATTTGACAAATAAGGGGTGGAATATTATAGCCGTTCGGAAAATTATAAACTGTTCACACTTTAATTTCCTTTACCTTCGCCTGCTTATCTATCGAAAAGCAGGCTTTTACACTTTTGAGTCGCTCAATTTATTGTACGAACAATATAACCGCAACTGAACAATTACTATTTCTTTCCTGTTTTGCCGACTTTTATGTCGTGCAAGATTTTTGAAATCCGATTCTGTTGCCGTGTCAATTCTTCTACACTTTTACGAATTGGTTCTAAATCTGCTTTTGGTTCGTCCCGTAGTTTCTTTGTTGTCAACTTTTCGTATCTTTCTGTTCTTTCGTTAACTCGTGATTGCATTGACTTGATCATCTTCAACTCCGCAAGTAATTGAATAAGCGGTTCTTTTTGTTCGCCTTGCGGGTTAGGTTGTGGTTCATCTTTCATTTTGTCTAGTCGGTCTTTTGATTCCTTGATTGCTTCTTCTACCGCTTCAATCATTTCTTTCAATGCTGTTATTACCGCATCTTCAATTTCCAAAGTAACCGTGTCAATTTCCATTTTTTCTAAACGCGATTTCGCCTCCTCTACGTCAAACCGCACTTGCAAAAGAGATTCCAGCATCGCTTGAGCAGTACCATCTTCACGTAATAACATCAACGCAGCATCAGCGTCATTCATAACATTTCCTTGATCTTCACCCAACTTGTCAGCTCGAATTTTTACTTGACGCATCTCTCCGCTATCCGCACCTATCAACTTCACCTCGTTACCCAACACTTCCGTCTGTGAACGAATCGATTGTTCCATTTGCAACATCCGCTTAAAACGTGTATTCAACTTTTCCAACGTCTGCATCAATTCCTCTTCGCGAAGTTGACGTAACATCCTGATCAATTTTTCTTTCGCTTTAATTATATCCGCCGCCGCCGCATCCATGTCAGAGTGTGCTTGGTTCTTGTTATTCTCCTTCAAATTCTTTTTCGCCTGTTGTTGATGTTTGCTCGCCTTTTTCAAATCACGTTGCGGTGAATTTTCCGCGTCCGAATCTTCATTGGAATCTTTTTCGTCATTACCTTCATCTTCGTTTAAATCGTTACTATTTTGTTCGCCGCCCGACTGTCCTTCTTTTGAATCGCTGGATTTGCTATCGTTTGGTTTACCGGATTGACCTTCTTTTGAATCGCCGGATTTGCTATCGTTTGGTTTACTGGATTGACCTTCTTTTGAATCGCTGGATTTGCTATCGTTTGGTTTACCTGATTGACTTTCTTTTGAATCGTCGGATTTGTTGTCGTTTGGTTTACCTGATAGACTTTCTTTTGAATCGTCGGATTTGTTGTCGTTTGGTTTATTGGATTGATCTTCTTTTGATTTATCTGATTTGCCGGATTCGTTTTCGTTTTGTTTATCAGCTTGATTTTCTTTGTTGTCGTTGGGGTTATTTGTGCGACCTTCTTGTTCGTCCAATCTTTTACGAATCTCGTCAGTTAATCGGCGCAATTTTTCTTGTTCATCTGTTATGGGTTCCAAATTTTCTTTATCTTGTGATGCTGTTCTTTGCGCGTTGATTCGTTGTTTGTTGTACAAATCCGTTAATTCCTTTATTAATTTTTGCAATTGTTCCCGTTTTAGAGCGTTCACATCTTTTTTGTTATCACTTTCAAGAAGTTGTAATAATTCTGCAATATCTTTTCCAACTTCATTCTGCCCCAAAGCGGAATCGCCCAAGCGTTTTTTTTCCAACAATACAACAATATTTTCCAACCTACTTCCTACCAATTTTTCTTTGCTCAACAACAACACTTTTTCAAGCAACGCTGCACGTTTGGGATCAGTTTTTGATGTTGCCATTGACATTCTTGACAACGTCTGCTCCAACTGAATATACTTATTTGCCAAGACTCGTTGTTTTTCCGACAATTCAGCTGCCGCCGAATAAAGCGGCAAAAAATATTGCAACAAAAAACAACCGCCAAACACTACAAAAAAAATAGTTTTTTTGATTGACATAATAGTAAAAATTTTTAATTGGTTTTTTAACTAAACTTTTGCAAAATGAGATTTGCCGCGCAAATCGTAACAACAATTCCATTTTGTTACAGCTAACCGAGTCACTTTGCAACACTCGTACACTTGGGGCGACATTGTACAAAAACAAAAATTATTTACAACACGGACAAAATGTTTTTTGACTCCGCTTATTTTAAACTCTTAACGAAATATTTATCAATTGTGCAAACTCGTTTTTTAAGTTACGCTTCTGCAATTATTGTTCCTAAACTTATTAATTTTTGAATAATTGGATTGTATGAATTACGTTTTTGAGTAGTTATTTCCAATGAATATTTATTGCCCCCCCTGTCTTTTGATAATGGAGTTGTTATACTTCAGCTAGTGAATATTGGTTTAGTGAAATTGTTTTTTTGTTACGTTTTTACTTTACTGCGTTGTGTCAAAACGCACTTTATAACCTGAATTTTAATTGTGCCAAAGTCAATTTTCTAAACATGAGTTACTTGATGTAGATTGCCTCAAATTGAAGTATGAATAGTTGAAGTGTGAATAGTTTAAATAACCCAAACCGCAGAGCGGTTGTAATTTTGAGAAAGTAAAATTATGGCAAAATCTCGTGCTCTTGATAAACGGCGTAAATCCGTAAGAAGCATCCGAAAAATCACTCGGACAATGGAGCTGGTAGCAACAGCACAGTTCAAAAAAGCAATGGAGCGCGCGGTCTCGGCTGATTCTTACACTAAACGGCTTGTTGAGTTAGTTCGCGATTTGAGTCAATCCGGCGATGATTTTTCTCATCCGCTTCTTGTTGAACGAAAGCAAGACCGCTCTCAAAAAGATGTTACTTTGCTGGTTCTTAGTGCCAATCGCGGCATGTGCGGAGGATTCAACGCCGGAGTTATGCGGCTTTCTATTCAGAGATTGAAAGATTTTCAAAATGATTACTCCGGTGTTACGTTGGATGTTTCGGGCAAACGTGGAATTTCGTCGTTTAAATTTCGCGGCTCTGATATTTCAAATGCCTATATTCATTTGCAGGACAAGCCGACTCTTGAGAAAGTAACAGAACTTGCGGACAAGTATCTGGAGGAATTTATTACGGACAGGATTGATCGGCTTGATGTTTGTTATACGAAGTTTGAGTCAATTAGCCGTCAATATGCGGTTATTGAAACGTTGTTACCGATAGTTGAATTAACGTCGGAGGGCGACGTCAATGCAGTACGCGATAATCCGGAATATTCAGACGTAAGTCTAAAACGCGCAGCTCTATTAAAACAAGCTGATGAAATTACAGCAGATCGTGTTGATAAAGGAATAGCAGGTTTAACCTATAGAGGTAACAAGTTGTTTGATTTTTTGCCGTCGCCGGAAAGTGTACTTGAAGAACTTATTCCAAAATCATTCAAGGCAAAGTTATTCAAATGTTTTCTGGATTCGGCAGTAGGTGAACAAATTGCCCGTATGGTCGCAATGAAAGCAGCAACAGAAAACGCAGACAAAATGATCTCAATGCTGACAACAACTTACAACAGAGCAAGACAATCTCAAATCACAAGTGAAATTCTAGAAATCATTAGCGGCGCAGACGCATTGGAATAATCCGCTTTTGTAACTACTCAGTTACGGGATTCTGCAATCCATTTTAAGAATTAGGAGAATAAGCATTTTGCGTGTCGAGTTGCCGACTGAATGTCACTCTCAAAGATGTTATTTATTGACAGACAAAAAAAGAGACCTGACTTTGTGCAAGCCAGGTCCCCAAGCAAAGATACACAGAAGGAGAGTGAAACTGCGTATCAATCGGAGGAAATTCGAATATTTCCTATTTGTCTCTCAGTATTTCAAAATTATATCTATCCAATGAATTGTTTTTTGTGTTGTGTTGAGAGCAATAAGGCTGAAAACCTTTTGCCAGAATTTAACTCAAAACATTTCACAACAAAAAACACACGCTACGGAACAGTTACATCAATTTATCAAATTCAACTTATCAATCATCCTGTCAACAGCAATATCCATTTTGTCCGGCGTATCATAAGTTCCGGCGGCAATTTCGGACTTGATTCGATTGACGAGATCAAATCTTACGCCTGTAGTTGAGGATTCGGTTTTAGTTTGGTTACTGATTTCTATTGCTGCACCGGTGAAATTAATTTCGTCTCGGTATTGATTTAATTTCGTGTTGTTTGACGCAGCGAGTTGGTTGGTTGTTGTTTGGTTATTTACGTCTTGATTTACACGTAATTTTTGTATTCCCATTGAATACTGCGAATATTGGTTACGATTAATTTCCATTATTCTCTCCTTTGAGTTGTTCTTATTGAAAATGCACAAATGATTTCAAAGCACTTTCAAAAATTCTTTTCTTACGGTTTTGTTAAACAGTTGACAAGTATTCCTCAACCGTCAACCATTAAAACTGCTCACACCTTAAATTTCCTTTGCTGCAGCCTGCTTACCTATCGGAATACAGGCTTTTATGCTCTTGAGTCTCGCAATTTATTGTACGAGCAGCAACACACATGAAAATGTTATACGCCGTCGATTGATTTTGGTTTGATTATTTAATGAATAATATTCAGGTTTTTCAAATATAACATTTTTTGAAACGAAAATTCAGTTTTTTGATCAATTTCTCATGATGTTCTTTAATAAAATTTGAAAAAATTTCAAAAGAACTTATTTCGTCAACTACAATAGTGAACTTCTAAAAATTCATTTTGTCCACGAATTTCCATTAATTAAACAATTTGTGTAATTTCATAGAGAAAATAAATTTATTGTCTCAATTTGTCAATCCTAAAAATTTTGATAATTCTGCCAAAGATAATTTTTTAGAAGTTGCCGTTCCCAAAATTTTATCCTCAATTCCACATCAATAACACAACCACGAACGCCAACAATATACACGAATTTACCAAAAAATGTTTCACAGTTTTTAAGATTTTATTCACACAAATCTTTTTTTTTAGGCGATACAATAACATTTTTATCAAATTCGTAAAACATCAACTAACCAAACAAATTTACCCTGACCATCTATATTCATTGAGCGGATTATCTGAATTTTTTTTGTTTATGGCAATACGAATATTACCATATTTTCGAAAAATTTTGATATTTTTTCCCACTTCGAGTCGAATTTTTGGTTGTGAATTGCGAAGTTTGTGCTAAAATAGACAAATTGGATAACTTGACTAATTTTATTAAAATGTCAATGTATGACATTTGATTAGTTTTAACCTATTCACAAATTAGTTTTCGGTAACGCATGTGAGTTTGCCTATTGAAGGACATGCATTAATATTTTTGTGTTACTTAATTCTGCAATGTGGTTGGAAAGTTTTTTAATTTTTTTTGCACGAAAGTTGTACGAGGTGATTTATGGATTCGATTATCGCCGGCGCAATACAACAACAGCAAGAGCAAATTATGCTGAAAACTCAAATGACCGTACTTCAAAAAACACGCTCGGTTGAACGAGAATTAGGTGAGGCATTGATTGGTTTGATTTCTTCAGCTGCTCTAAAAACAGTACCAAGTCTTGATAAAGGTGTTGGCAGCAGTTTGGATGTTGTAGTGTGATGGTTACGGAATTGAAAGATTCCTGCCGAAAAAAAAAAGTGTACGACGGGTAAATCCCGCCGTACATTTTTTGTAACTATTCAGCTTTCTATCAACATGCCGTTCCTAACGGAACGGAAAAATTCAATAAAACAAAATAATATCACGATTGAATAGTTGCGATTTTATTTTGCGTGTTTTATTGCTGCGTTAATAAAATTATCGAATAAAGGATGCGGTTTTGTTGGTTTTGATTTAAATTCAGGATGATATTGTACACCTACAAACCAAGGATGATCCGCTAACTCAATTACTTCCACCAAACCGCCGTCCGGACTAGTTCCTGCAATTACCAATCCTGCCTCTTGAAATTTGTTACGATAATTATTGTTAAACTCATATCTGTGCCTATGCCGTTCGGAAATTTCTTTGCTCGCGTAACTTTTGAACGTATTACTTGACTCGTTCAAAATAGCAACTTGCGCTCCCAATCGCATCGTTCCGCCTTTGTCTGTAATATTACGTTGCTCGTCCAATAACGTGATTACCGGATATGGCGTCTCTTGATCAAATTCAGTTGAATTTGCCTTGTCCATTCCGCAAATATTCCTTGCAAATTCAATTACCGCACATTGCATCCCAAGACAAATTCCCAAAAACGGAATGTGCCGCTCACGCGCAACACGAATCGCATTGATCTTTCCCTCAACCCCGCGATCACCAAACCCGCCCGGCACAAGAATACCATCAACATCATCAAGTTGCTCAATTACAAACGCATCACTCGGAATACCGCGAACTCTTACATTTGTCTGATGCTTTATGCCGGCGTGATCTAAAGATTCGTAAATTGATTTATACGCATCTTTATGTTTCGCATACTTGCCTACAACCGCAATCGTAATCTCTCCCAACGGACTCCGTAACCGACCAAGAATCTCAAACCAATACGAAAGATCAGGCTCTGCCGACTTACTTGAATCGCATTTGAAATAATGCAACACACGATTATCAAGCCCATTGTTATGCAACGTTATCGGAACTTCATAAATTGAAAATTCTGCATCCTTCTCTTCAATTACATCTTGCGTCATCAAATTACAAAACAACCCGATTTTATTCCGCTCAACATCACTAATCGGCTTCTCTGTACGGCATACAAGAATATCCGGTTGAATACCAATCTGGCGTAATCGGCTAACTGAATGTTGCGTCGGTTTGGTTTTCAATTGATTTGACGACTTGAGATAAGGAATCAAAGTTAAATGAACAAATAAACAATTTGCCCTGCCAACATCAAGCGCAAATTGTCTAATCGCCTCAAGAAAAGGTAAACTCTCAATATCACCAACCGTACCGCCAATCTCCGTCAACACAAAATCAACATCCCGACTCCGAAGCGATTTAATTGCATGTTTTATTTCATCAGTGATATGAGGAATAACTTGTACAGTCTTGCCAAGAAAGCGGCCTCGACGTTCACGACGCAGAACATTACGATAAATTTTGCCGCTCGTCCAACTACTATTACGCGATAACGGCGCAACAGTAAAACGCTCATAATGACCAAGATCAAGATCCGTCTCCGCACCATCATCAAGAACATAAACTTCACCGTGTTGATATGGACTCATTGTGCCGGGATCAATATTCAAATACGGATCCAACTTTTGCATCCGCACCGAATATCCACGACTCTCAAGTAACATCCCAAGAGACGCACTCGTCAATCCCTTGCCAAGAGAACTAACAACCCCACCAGTTATAAATATATGTTTTGACATAAAAATAAATTAAACGTTACAGATATACTGTTCGTACCATAAATTGCGTAACTCAAGAACGTAAAAGCATACATTCCCAAAAAAAGTCGGCAACTAAAGGGACAGGAAATTTCAATTGCACAAAATAATATCACGACTGAATTGTTACAAAATCTTAACATACCGTAAAATTATTTTAGTACATTTGTATCAATGATTCCAATTACTAACACACATTAGAATTCGGCGGTGTAAATACGTCAAAAAACACCAGAGATATGAAGCAATAAGGAATTTTCAACTGTTCACACTTTAAATTTCCCTTCCCTTCGTCTGCTTACATATCGGAAAGCGGACCTTTACGCTCTTGGGACGCGCAATTTGTAGTATGAGCAGTATCTAATCAGGAATTCCAGTACAGTTTACCTTGCGATCAATTCGTTTTAACAAACTCCGTAAAACGCGACCGGGACCAATTTCATAGAACATGTCAAAACCTTGACTCAAAAGAAAATGCATCGAATCCTCCCATAAGACCGGACTCAAAATTTGCTTGATAAGTATTTGTTTGATTTCATCCGGTTCAAAATGCGGTTTGGAATCAAAATTACTTATCACAGGAATTTTTGGTTTATGAATCTCAATATTTGCAAGCGATTCCGATAATCTCGAAACTGCCGGTTGCATCAAATGAGTATGAAACGCACCCGCAACTGCAAGCGGAATCGCATGGAATTTTTTCAACGCCGAAAGCTCCGCTATCCGCTCACAAGCGTCAAGCGTTCCCGACACAACTATGTTGCCCGGACAAAGAATATTTGACACCTGCAAAACTCCATTGCCGCGATTCTCATTGCACAATACCTCAACATATTCCAGACTTTGGCTTATTATACTAACCATTCCGCCCGCAACAGCATCAGACGCATCTTGCATTGCTTGACCGCGCTGCTGTACAAGTCGAAGTCCGTCCTCAAAACTAAATACACCCGCAAACGTCAACGCCGTGTACTCGCCAAGACTTAAACCAGCTGCCGCTGCACAATTTGTAATCACCTCTGGAGATTGACTCCGCAAATACTCCAACGCAGCAAAACTAACCGTAAATATTGCCGGTTGACTTATTACTGTTGAACCAAGCTCTTCTTCCGAACCTGTAAAACACATCTCCGCCAAATCATAACCAAGTATAGAACTTGCACGATTAAATATCTCACGCGCAGGCGAAAAACTCTCTACCAAAGAACGCCCCATACCGACTGATTGCGAACCTTGACCCGGAAATAATAATGCAACCTTCATCTTTACTTAAATTGTAGAGCTTTGGGCAAACACATCAAATTCTGTCAGCTCCAAAAAATAAAATACAAAACGCTAACCGCAAAAAACATTAATCGCAAAAAACAGAATCACAAAAAATCAATCGGGAACTTCTAAACTGTTCACTCTTGAATTTTCATTTACCTTCGCCCTCTTACCTATCGGAAAGCAGGCTTTTACGCTATTGAGTCAGGCAATTTATAGTACGAGCAGTATAAAAACTCATTTTGTCCGCGAATTTTCACGAAAGACCGTGAATTAAACAATTTATGCAAATTCGTGAATAAAATAAATTTAATTTATTGTCAAAATTTGAGAGTCGAAATTACAAAGTCATTTTTTTTATGCTCTGCGTTTTTTCTTTTTTACTTTAGGTTCCATGACTTTGCGATCCATGTAGAATCCGCATTTGGGACAAACTACATGATTTAAAATTGCTGTTGCGCATTCTTTACAGAGAGTTCTCTGCACCAATGTTTTATGATCATGAGACCGACGCGAACCCGTTCGGGCGTTGCTATGTTTTCTTTTAGGGACTGCCATTCAAAACACCTACTTACCTAATTTCAAAATCGTTTAACAAATTGAACACAAACAGGCAAATTGTAAATTCAAACTCCACATCACTCAAACCTGTTTATTACACATTAACTTATGCTAATTGTTATGCCGCTTTAATTCGTTTCTCAATATTATCGGAAACTAGAAATTCGCATTTAAACTTGACCGACGACATAACGTTCACTCAAAAAAAGTTTCGCTATGATACAGTGAGTTCACAAACTGTCAATGGGAGGTACATTTTGTTATTTAACTAATAACAACAATTTCTAAAGTAATCATTCATTAGCAGGATTCAATTGTTTAGGAAAAAGGGATTAGGAACAAAGCAGAAAAAACAGCGTTCCGAAGTAAACAACCCTTATTTATCCAATCTCCCTTAGTAGCAGATAACGCCAAAAAAATGCGACCTTATTCCATTATTCTTTCGGTGTTGAAATATCAAAAAAACATAAGGGCAAAGGGCATAAGGGCGCGTTGGAGGGGGAGGGGAATTTTGGGTTACAAAGGGTAATTTGACAAATAAGGGTTGGAATATTAGAGCCGTTCGGAAAATTATGTTGTTCCGCACTGATTTATTTGGCTTGGGGAACTGAATAGTTACCGATTAAAAAACAAACGGCGAATAGTTACTATTTTTTTATTTTTTTAGAATTCTTGCTTGAAATTATTTTTTAGTGTAATAGAATCATCGCCGCGCTGGTGGTGATTGTTGCAATCATTGGCGTAACTAAAGTTTCTCTTGTTGCTTGAATCTTGGCTTGTCATTGTTGGACAACATCTTTAACTTTGATTTTTTTGTGTCTATTTTTGACAGAGTGTTTAGCAAACACATCTAATCTTTTGACAAATTTGAGAAAAGAATGAGTGAAACAGATGTTCAAGTAATTCCTTCAATTTGGTCTGTGGAATCACAATCAAAATAAAATGGCTGAAGCTATAGCCGGCAATATATCCAAGAAATGGACAACCTTAACGGGAATATTTGCTCCCAACAATAAAGTTAAAACATTTCGGTTATTTAATGGCAGTACTGAAATAGGTTTTAAAGGTTATGAGAATCCAGATGATCCTGGACCATTTGCAGGAACGTGGTATATTGGCGCACATGAAACTCCGCCTGGTTTTGGTGCCAGACTATTCAAGTGAATAATATCAAGAGTTACCTTTTTCCCAGTAGCGTTGAAACAATGGGTAACATTAAGTACTGACTCTGATAACAATGGTTACAACAACTCTGTTACCAAAAACGCTCATGCAGAATTTTTGGAAAGGTCTTTCAAGGGTGACGATGCTAAAGCTAAACCGATTACTTATTTCGACAGTAACAAATTTCCGGCTGGATTTGATGGTAATTGTCTATTTAGTTGTCCTTGAAAAAGTCTTTTTGTTGTTTTAATGGTAGCTAACTTGTTTGTGGCGAGTTCGTTTGAGCATCTGAATGGGGACTCCTTGTCAATTAATTTTGATAATAGACCTTTTCGCTAACCTGTAGGAGACCACCCCTGACCCCTCCGAATGAGGGGAATATTCGCCT
>JAITDV010000018.1 GCA_031282385.1 Planctomycetaceae bacterium
ACAGGTTAGCGAAAAGGTCTATTATCAAAATTAATTGACAAGGAGTCCCCATTCAGATGCTCAAACGAACTCGCCGCGAACAAGTTGGATACCATTAAAACAACAAAAAGACTTTTTCAGGGACAACTAAATAGACCATAAATTAAAACAGAAACAACAGAATAAACGGAAATGTATAAAATAAAAAATTCCGTATGTTATGTTATTCCGTGTGTTCTGTTTTTAAAAATAATTCGCGTGAATTGGAGGAAATTCGTGGACAAAAAATATCGAATGTTTTCGGGCATTATTGTATTTATCTTAACGGTTGCTTGCATGAAAAAATCTTTTTAATTTTTCTTGTCTGATGGGGGGATTGTATTAGGGGAAGAAGTGTGTCATACTTCTGCCACCGCTGTTGATTGACATGGTGAAGAGTTGTGAATTTTGGAATTTTGGTAACGTTTATTTATTTGCTAACAAAAATGGAGGCGATGTGAGTTTAATTAAAAATTATTTTTTTGTAACGATAATTATTTTCGCAATTGTTAGTTTTTCAAATCATTCAATTGCTCAAAATAAAACTGAACCGCTTGTCAAACAAATTGCTGGTCTCAATGCGAAATTTATTTTTGCTCTAATCTCCGACGGCAACGGAGGAGCTTGGATTGGAGCGGAAGATGACGGCGTTTTTCATTGCAACGTTGATGGCAAAATCTCTCAATTCACCACCAAAAACGGTCTTGGTGATAATAACGGTTACGCTCTGGCAATTGATAAACTTGGACGACTTTGGGTTGGACATTTACATTCGGGAGTTTCTGTGTTTAACGGGAAAGAGTGGAAAAATTACGATGTTGCAGATGGACCGATTGGAGAAAGAATATTCGATATTGAAATTTGTCCAAAAGACGGCGATGTCTGGATGGCAACTTCCGCTGGCATTACTCGATACAAAGTTGATACCGATGAATGGGAACATTTCACGCGCGAAGACGGCTTGCTGGAAGATCAAGCGTCAGCTCTTGCGTTCAAAAATGATGGAACATTGATCGTCGGAACTCAATGTCATGGTCTTGCAATTTTTACTCGTAATCCTCTCAACGGAAATTACAGATTCTCAAACAATATTATTGCACCGTATCGATTTGGACCTAACAATTGTAGTCCTGTTCCGCTAGTGCCGATGGGAAATAATTTGCCAACACATCTGTCGAATTTGCCGTCTAATTTGATCAATGATATTATCGTAACGAAAAATAGTGAAGTCGAAACAATCTGGATTGCAACCAATGCGGGACTTGTGAAGTTGAATAATGATTTTAGCAAGTTAGATTTTTGGCGCGGCAAGGATTATGCGGACAAAGTTCGCGGACTTTACGGCGGCTCGCCGAAAGATTGGAAACAAGTTCCAAAAGAAATTATGGATCAATTGTTGCCGGAAGATTATTTAACGTGTTTGGCAGAAGACGAGCAAGGTGTAATTTGGATTGGAACAAGACAAAACGGATTCGCAATTGCCGATCAAAAAACCAGAGCAAATGCATCTTCAAGAGGAATGGGTTTGCCTGATAATTTCGTTACAAAAATTCTGCATCTTGGCAATGGCAATTATTGGATCGGTTCAAACGGCGGCGGAGTAGTTATGCCAGTGAAGCCGTTCAAGTTAGTTGATCGCAAACCATTGAACACCAGATTCAATAATGGCAAAATATTTTCTGTTGCGCAAAATAATTTCCCCAAATTGCCGTCAAAAATAAAACCGCCAACAATTGATGAATTAAAATTGATGCAAACGAAACTTGATAAATTGAAAACACCATTGCCAAAAATTTACGCGGCATATCTTGGTGAAGATTGGAAAACTCAAGGCAATTGGATGGGACGTGCTTTTCGCAATTGGGCGATAATGTGCGGTGCTTCCTCGCCATGCAATTTATATATAAGTCATTCATTGATATGTGAAGTTTACCCATTTATTGGACCCAATTGTACTAAAAACGATGATGTGAGAAATTGGGTTCATTGGATTAGTACCGATAACCCCAGATCATTATGGAATCCTTTTGCCGGTTCGCGTCGTCAATCGGAATGGGATGATCACGGAGAAGCATATCCGATTTCTGTAGATGGTCCTGATGTTTGGTACATACTCAAGATACGGCACGAAGGCGTTTTTAAAGTTGGTATGTATTTTTTTAATAAAGACGGTCATAGCGGCATGAATCGGTTACGTGATTACACTATAGAGTTCTACCATTCTTCGACGGCTAATTACGATAAACGTGAAGATCGGAAAACACTTGCTAAACTTGGCGAGTTGACGGTACGCAGAACAAAGCAACTTGCCCGTTGTCGAGTACGCGATTTTTGGGGCGGGACACATAAACAATTTGTTGTAACAGGACCAACAAATTACATTGTCAAAATTCGACGAAACTACAGCTATAATACAATTATCTCCGCCGTTACTGTTGATAAATTGATCGGAAAGCCATTTGATAATGAGGGATATGTTCCGTGTATGTACGACGTAAAATACGATCCGCCATTATTTCCAAAACATTATGAAGATCACTATAGTTATGTGATTGCAAAATTATGGAATATACTTGATGCGAAATATGATTGTGTTGCCAATGTCAACGTTCAACGTAAATTTCGTATCGCAGCATATCAAGCGGCAAACAGTGCCGCGGACAAAGATGATTATCAAAAACAACTCGCATACTGCTTGAAATGGCGGCTTAATCAGTGGGACGATAAACAACGAAAAGAATGGAATGAAACAATGAAACGAGCTTGGGAAGCACTTTACAACGGTAACGAATCAATACGAAAATCTTTCGATTCGTATAAAGATGGTGTACCTGCAATATTTCGTGATTGGCCCAGGTAAAAATTTAACAAGAGAGGTAATCAATTAATGTTAAAATACGTATTTTTTGTACTGACAATGTTGTTTGTTGCGGCAATTGCTAATTGGGTGAGTGCAGATGACACGGTAAATGATGGTTTTGTCGGTTCGGTTAGTGTTGATCCATTGCAAGCATTATTGTTCCCATCCGAGTCAACTACGTTTACATTGACGGGCGGATATAGCAAAAAACCAATTGCAACAAACGAAATTACTCCCGGTGATCCGGACTGGAAGTTAATCGGTTTTTTGTCAGATAAAAATGGAGTAACATTGAGTCAGACTGATGGTATTGCGGACTGGTCAACAACAAATACCCGTTTAGTTAAAGCACAAACAACCACGTCAACTAGTACTGATGATTATAAATTGACTTTCATAATGAATGTACGATTTCCAAAAATAAAAAAATCAGACAACACACAACTTGTAATAGACGGTCAAAAACAATATTTCTGACCTTACACATGTTCGGCGACGGCAGATTTGAAAGTTATTACTATTATCATTAAGCGGCGAGTTGCAGGGCAAGGTGATTTTGTAACAATTTCAGATGTAGAAAATGTTTCTTCGGTTATTGTTGGTCAAAAGGTTGAACTCAAAGTAGAAGTTAAACCAGACAATACCACTTTCACAAATGTATGGACAATCACAGGCGGAAATCAAATCAAAGATTACCAACCAACAAATGAAAAAGCCGAAATAAAAAATCTCACCAATACCGATTACGCACAAAAAACTATTGCCTACTACAACACAGCAGGAGGAAATACAACTGCTAAAACTAAAGTAACAATTGATGGGAAAGATAAAGAAAAAGAGGTAGGATTCACGATATTAAGTCCCGCATTAGTAAATATCAAATATGAAGGTAAAAACAATTATCTTTTTCAAGCGTTTTGTGCGGATCTGATACACATTGCTGATAGGCAAATACTAACGTACAATCTAGTTGCTAATAAAGCTTTTATGGAATTTAATGCTGCTGTCAATCTGAACAATTGTAAAAGGGGAGAAATTTGTTATGTGCAACTTGTAACGGTAACGCAACGTATGATACCATCAGGCGGTAATGCTGAGTGGAGATTCATAACAAACTCAGCTTTAGACATTAGAACAGTTAAAAGTGATTGGCGTTATCCTAGTAAAAATGAAACAATTAAAAACGGTCAGCGATTGACCATCACAACAGTAGATTCGCCAAGTGTTCCCTTGTTTTATCAACAAGGAAATTTACCGCTTACCATTTACGATAAAGTGTCTGTTTTTGATTCATTTAATATGTATGTAATGTATAGACATAGTAATGATTGTATTTGGATAACCGTAGGAAAATTAGATTGGAGATGGGCAGCTACGACAGACAAATTAAGATTGGTCTCAAAATTAGCACCTTATGACGAAGCAAAAAATAAAGATAAAGTATTGTTTGGTTCTCCATGTAATACGTTACCGGAATGGGATACTAATGTTATAGAAAAATTAGGCGAGTTTCAGAAAGAACATAACTTAAAGGGAAGTTCTAAAAAAACCAATTTGGGGCAAAACAGTTTTCAAAAATACCTTATAACATCGTGTGTTTTGAAAAAGGAGGTTTTTAGAAGTTCCCTAAAGTAAGAATAAAACATGTTTATGGTAGCCAGTTGTCATAAGCGATTTATTTTTTATACAGTCGTGTAGAATTTGTATTTTAATGTTTAGTTAAATTTATAGGGGTATAAAAATGCGGGTATATTTGTTGGTAGTGAATATTTTTATTATTAGTTTTTCGATGTTGGTACAAAATATTTTTTGTCAAGATACCTCTGTTGAGTTTGAAGAGATTGTGAATAGGATGAAGGCTGACAGAGAAAAAAGGGCTAAAACACCTTATTTACAACACAACGAAAAAAACTTGCAAATTGCGGTACAAAAAAATGTTTTTGCACCAATGGAGTCAATTGATGTTACTTATACGATAAAAAATACTGCATTGGAGACGCGAATATATTTTTATTCCGGTCTGTTGTTCCATACGGAATGTTGCATAAAAGGCAATGAAATACAACCGCCGTGTAACGAAATAAGCCCTTTTTCGCCGACTCCGTCAAAGTTTATGATGGAGTTAATTGAACCTGATCAGATATTTTGGGATTATACAAAAATAATCAATCACGAACATGATATGACATTGGCAGGCGAGTACAGGATTCAAATGTTTCATGTTGATCGCAACAACTTCGTAAAACCACAATTTCTTATCAAATCAGCTGACAATAATTCACAAGACAATACCAACAAAGCAGATTTTTTTGACGAAAAATATAAAGCAGAATGGGTGAAATCAAATATAATAACAGTAAAGGTTGATGATAGCCTGATAGATATTTCTAAAGTAATTCCTTTACAATCGCCCCGTGTTTATTCCAAGCCTTTGCATGGCGTTTCGATTTCTCTTGTTTCGGACAAGCGGCATTATGAAAATTATGGACCGGTTTGTTTGCGTGTTTCGACAAAGAATGTTTCTCATGATTCGGTTTCGATGATTGTTGATGCGAAAAATGTTCTTGATGTTTATGAGTTGGTTTTATTGACGCCGGGTCGGAATCGTGATTTTCGCAAGCCTGCCGCTAAAGATAAAAACGATGTGCAGAAAGTTGCTTATACTCTTTACGGTAAGAAATTATTGTCTGAAAAAAGCAAAACGCCCAAAAAAACAATCAGCGTAAAACCAAACGAAGAAACCGCAGAATCGGTAATTGTTTTGAATCGGATTTTTGATATGTCAGCAGACGGTATTTACGGACTTATTGTAACAAGAAAGATTATTGACGCGGCGGGCAAAGAACAAACTATTTTAAGCGAACCATTCCCAATTCGAATCGGTCAAAGTTCAACACAAGACGAAATTGATGAAAGCAGACGGCAACATATATTAAATGGTTATGATCCAGATTATCCGACTTGGCAATCGCGTG
>JAITDV010000021.1 GCA_031282385.1 Planctomycetaceae bacterium
ACAGGTTAGCGAAAAGGTCTATTATCAAAATTAATTGACAAGGAGTCCCCATTCAGATGCTCAAACGAACTCGCCGCGAACAAGTTGGATACCATTAAAACAACAAAAAGACTTTTTCAATGACAACTAGTTACTTATCTACGAAATAATCACACAAAATCAACTATATCTGCTTGCACAATAAATTGCGAGACTCAAGAGCGTAAAAGCCCGCTTTCCGATAGGTAAGCAGGCGAAGATAAATGAAATTAAAGTGTGAACAGTTTAAAATATCCGAATTCTAAAGGGTATTCGGTTATTGTTCATAAGTTTTTTGGTCAGTGATTTCAATTGTGATTTTTCCACCGATTTTTGGAACTGTGATTTTGATTGGTGTTGTTTGTAAATTATTCCAATTTTCAGGAATCGGATGTGGTAGTTTTGCGCGTTCTTTGTTTATTTCTTCTTCGCGTTTTTCTAGTACGTCATTACTCAACGTCATTACTTCGTGTTGTGTTAATTCAATTGATGTTTTCGGAACATGCGAGATAATCACTTTGTACTGTCCGGCAGGAACTCCGGGTTTGGAAAATTTATTGATTAATGTTTCTAACGAGGTAATACCATTAGAAGCGGTAAAGCCGGTTACCAAATATCTTTTGTTTGTGTCTTCTGAAATAAGCGATACAGAAGCGCCTTCTACTGGTTTTTTTTCGTATAAAAGTTCGATGGTAAAATTGGTCAGTGTTTTTGGAAAGTCACTAGGTAACCCTTCAGAACAACCAGAAAACATTGCCACAAAAACCAATATCACAAAAACTGATACTACATTTTTTTTCATATTATAGTTTTTCATAAAATTTAATCTCCTATTTTTTATTTTAATTGTTAGAACAAAACATCTACTTTTCATATTTTAAACTGTTCACACTTAAAATTTCGTTGTTTTCCGATAGATAGGCGGCGTTATACGAAACGCAATTTAACATATCATGGAATTGGTACAGATTCTCCTCCATTTGCAGAACCTAACGCGCCCCAAATTCCCCAATGAGATATTCCGTCTTCTTCGTGATGTTTTAGGATAACAGTGGAATCGGATTGACCTGGCGTCAATGCCTGAATTGCGTCCGATATGAAATGTATGGAACCATCGCCCAAAAGGCAATTGACTCCGTTGGAATGATTGCTTGACGCGGTATTTAATACCAATCCTGCTCCACCATTGGTACCTGCACATGCTGCCATGTTTGGCGGCATAACAGTTGAAAGACCGTTGACACTGGTATCGCCGTTTTCCCATTGGATTCCTGGACTGTTATTTACAGGAGTTGCAGAAGTGTTTTTTGAGGCGGTGATACATTGATTTCGAGTTG
This sequence comes from Planctomycetaceae bacterium, assembly GCA_031282385.1. Taxonomy (GTDB): domain Bacteria; phylum Planctomycetota; class Planctomycetia; order Pirellulales; family Thermoguttaceae; genus WRKP01. The sequence goes on from JAITDV010000021.1 coordinate 1,356, forward strand.
CTGTAACAGTGCGATTTGTTCCCCAAGCGGACACTTGAACAGTTCCAGCTTTAGGGTTTCTCGAACTATATTGCCCGCGTTCTTTACCCAGACCTACACGTTCACTCATCGCAATTGTATTTGAGAGACCATCAGTAATGCTAGTAAGTTCCTTGAATGACAATCGAATCGCAAAGAAACCACGCGGACAACCCGTAATATAATCTGCATCGGTTTTATATTTTTTAAGGAACTAGGGTATTATTTTTTGATTTTTTTCTTTGATTAGAAAGTTGACGGAGTTGAGCATGATATTTTTGAAACTTTCGATTTTCCAGTCGTCCCAATGTCCGAGCGAAGTGTAAATGACGTTGTCGCCGTTTGTCCACAACACCGGCTCAATAGGTTTATCCGGATTGGAACCAAGTAATAATACTTGCGCTTTTTCCGAATGAAGCGGACGATTTTTATACAACCAATTCAAACTGTTAAACGGTTTCACTCCCCTTAAAATCGGATGATTTTCCATGCCGGGAACAATAGAAATATCCGTTCCAGTTTTAAGATGTTCATGATGATTTTGATAATTGCCACCCAAAATATCACGGTCAAATTCTTTCCATTGTTCAAGAATTTGGTTGTTTTCGCCAGTGATTTTTTCTTTATTGGTATCAAATGCAACACACGAAGTACGAATTACCAACAACGGACGACCGCTTGCAACATACTTTTTGATCTTTGCCATTTTCTCCGCTTCCAACGCTCGACGGCGTACAAAAATTATTGCAAGGTCTGCATTTTCCAGTATATGCAAATTTTCAAGATTATGTCGACCTTCACCGTCCATTCGCGGAACGCCAAGCGAAAAATCACAACTGAAATTGCGCAACGTTAATTCATGCGCAAATTCCGGTAACCGTTGATTTGCATGATATTCGCCTTCCGCAACAAGAAACGCGATACGTTTTCGTTTGTCGTCAAGGAAACGAAATTGTTTTTGTCCGGTAAAATCTGTAGAAACAATTGTAGGTGAAACGTATGTCTCAATATATTCGACAACTAAATCCGTTCCTGAAAAATGATCAACAAACGGCGACTTAGCAGGGTTGTACATTGAGTCGGTCATATCGCGCATCAAAACAACATTCATTCCAAGCCGTTTCATGTTGCGCAAACCAAACGGACGATGCAACACACACATATTGGTTGCAACACCGGTAAGAATAACATTTTTGATTCCGTGTTGTTTGAAATAGACGCCGAGTTCTTCGCCCGATTCGCTGATGAGGTCTTGTTCTTTGATAGGAATGAGATCGGTTTGTTTTGTCCAAGCTTTGTACGAACGGCTTTTCGGTGTACATTCGCAACCTTCATCCGACATGTCAATCGGAAACGGGATTTTTGATTCAGACGGAAGTTTCTGATTATTTATCAACACTGCAATATTCTTGTCTTTACAAGTTGACAAGATTTTTCGTTGCGCAAAATCTTTATAGTAGTTAATGCAATCGCTTGGCGAATGAACAATGAGAACGCCTTGATTGCGTGCGGTTTCAATAACCGGATTGAGAGCGGCGGCAAGTTCGTTGAAACGTTTTGTTGCGATGGGACACCAATGTTTATCCCACATGTCGCAAATAATAATTGCCGTCTCCGAAGGTTTCCAATTCTCAATACGATTCACAAGACTATAAACGTTTTTATCCCATTCGGCGGGAACACGTTCTTGCATGGAAATCCGTAACGATTGAGCGTTTGCAAGACTTGCAAACAAAAAAGTCAAAACGAACACAAATAAATTTTTGTACATGTGAATTTTAAACTGTTCGCGCTAAATTTCGTTTACCTTCGCCTGCGTACCTATTCGGCAATAGGCTTTTACGCTCTTGAGTCACGTAATTTATGATACAAACAGTATAGTTAGTGGTTTAAGTGAAATTATTAATAATCCAGCCGATTTTACAAATAATCATTGTTCAGCTGGAAAATATTCATCGTTTGGATCGTATTTCGGCAACACCATAATACAAGTTTTAGCTTTGCCGATGAGTTGATGAACTGTAAACGGCGGAATATAAAGTGCCATGTCTGCATGTAACGGAATTTGTTCGTTGTTTAATTGCATCATTGCGCCCGACTCACATGAGATAATGTAATACACTTCCGTCAACTTTTTATGATAATGCGGCTTGGCAGTTTGATCAACATCAGTGCGGTGAATTGTACCAGCAAATTCCGGCTCATCAACCAACCCGCGCCGCGATATTCCACAAGGACATGGCACACCTTCAATCTTTGTAAAATCAATAATACGGTAGTTCATTTTAATTTTAATTTTAATTTTAATTCAGGAAGCTTCTATGCTGTTCGTACTATAAATTGCGGGACTCAAGAGTGTAAAAGCCTGCTTTCCGATAGGTAAGCAGGCGAAGGTAAACGAAATTTAAAGTGTGAACAGTTTAAAAACGTATCTATTCAGTGGATTTAGTGTTTTGAGTTAATTAATAGACCTTTTCTCTAACCTAAAAATACATCTACGCAACAAAAAACCTACAACGAAAAACAGCCTTTAACTCCTCCGAGACCACCCCTAACCCCTCCGAAGGAGGGGAATAAGAATACGCCTCCGAAGGAGGGGAATTATTCACCTCCTTCGGAGGGGTCAGGGGTGGTCTCCTGCAGGTTCACGAAAAGGTCTAATAATAACTCAGTTACACAGAGGCTAAATATCAGTTTTTTCCATTGCCGCTTTAAAGGCATTGCAGATTTTAACAGCACATCCTCTATCCACAATCATCAAAATATTTTTATCCACGAATTAACCCTAATGTTCACAAATTATTTATTTGTGATTATTGGTGAAAATTCGTGGACTAAAAGAATGATTAGATATACACAGTTGTACCTGCTCGCAGAATTGTGAAATGCATGTCTAGGCTTTTCCGTGCAGTTATACCGTGCAATTATATTTCATTGGGAATTTCGTAACCTTTTCGGTAGGTTCCTTTGGCAAGTATATTTGCTTGGTCGTCGTTGGTGAATTTTTCAGTTTGTCCGTCAAATAACAATTGTTTATTTCCAACGCGGCAAGCAATATTTCCCATATTGATCAAAGTCGAACTTTGGTGGCATTGTTCGATGCCTCCGTTGGGTTGTTTGCGGGAACGAATACATTCAATGAAGTTTTTTTGATGCTCGTTGTCAGGAAAAACCGCACTGTCTTCGGCGACAATTTTATCGTCTTTGCCCAAAACTTGCCAACCTCCGCCATGCCGACCAAGATACATTAAACCTTCCGTTCCGTAAATTTCAACCCGTGCGGAATAATTGCGCCAATTCGGAAATTTTGTTGCGTCGTTACGAATAGATTGCGGGGCTTTGTACATGTATTTGAACGCCCGCCCGCCGTCTGCCGTCAACGTGAAATTTCCGAAATCATAAACGACCGATTGAAATTCCGGCGTTTCACTTTTACTTCCGTAAGCGTAGTTGCCGCCCCAAGCGTAAACAGATTTCGGATGCGGCGGATCGCCAAGAACCATTCGCGTCAGATCAATCGTATGCGACGCTTCATCATCCAACAAACCGCCGCTGTAATCCCAATAATATTGCCAATCACCGCGTCCATGTTCGCTGACAATAGACGGACTGAACGGACGATACGGCGCGGGACCAAGCCATTTGTCCCAATCAAGCCAAGCGGGAATAGGTTGTTCGGGAGCTTCTGTAAATTTGCCGCCGCCGAGCATGAAATAAGTTTTGACTGTAACAATTTTTCCCAGTTTACCGCTTTTGAGATATTCTCGTGCGGAAAATCCTTGCGGCGCACTGCGGTTTTGCAAACCGACTTGTACGATGCGTTTATATTTGGCGGCAGCTTCGACTAGTTTTCGGCTTTCCCAAATATTCACGGAAAGATTTTTCTCGACATAAACATCTTTGCCCGTCTGACACGCCAAAATAGACGCGGGAACATGCCAATGTTCAGGTGTTGCGATCCAGACGGCGGTAACATCTTTATCGTTGAAGATAGTTTTCATATCTTCGGTTGTTGTTGGTTTTTTACCCAATTGACGTTCAACTGTTTTTGCAGCGTTGGAGAGTTTGGTTCGGTTTACGTCACAGACTGTTTTGATTACAACATTTTTGTTGATTTTGCAACAGTTGACAATACAACTCAACCCTCTTCCGCCGCAACCAATTAGCGCCAGTACAATTTTATCATTTGCTCCAACAATAGAATCACCCAAAATCATCGGACTTGCTAAGCTCATTCCGGCAATTCCGGTTGCTCCTGTTGTTAAAAATTCACGTCGTTTCATGAAAATTTCTCCCTTGAAAAAAAAGGTTATACTGTTCGTACCATAAATTGCGTTACTCAAGAACGTATTCCGCTCGTACTATAAATTGTGTGACTCAAGAGCGTAAAAGCCTGATTTCCGGTAGGTAAGCAGGCAGCGGTAAAGGAAATTTAAAGTGTGAACAGTTTGAAAATATTTTTTGCAACAAATACTTTTTTGTAACAAAAAATATGCTACTGTTAATGTCGATAACACTCCTGCATTATCACAATCATTGTATCACGCATAAAAATAATATTAAATACAGTAACTAACGGGACAAAAAAACGATTACGTATTTCTGCAAAATTACCAAAACCATTGACCCGCATAATTGCCAATTCAAAAATTTATGCAACAACTCATCCTCGGAATTCCTGCAATCAAAAACAACACGAAATTCTAATGAATATTTGTTCTAAGTTTCTTGTTCGAGAATTTTTATTATTGTGTTGTTTTGCCGTAAAAATTTGGCGGTTTCGGGATGAGCAAAAATTCTTACACGTTTTGCGTAATCATCAAATTGTTCTTTTGCCATTGCCCGCACAACCGGTGAAATTTCTTCCAGCGGTTTATATTTTTTTTCTTTGCCAAAAAACACATCAATTTTAATCTCAATTTCCCGTTCCATCGGCGGCGCATCAATCAACACCAGTAGCCGTTTTGGTCTCGCCGTTCCCCAAACACATTCCTCTATCCGATTCGCAATACCGCATAAATAGTTGTATGGTTTGCCTGCTAATTTGCGATAAATTTCCGGTTGTTCCATAATTCCGAATTGCGCAACCCGCTTGTACAAAACTCTACGTGAACCAAATAAACCTTCCGCCAACAACTCCGTATCCGTACCTTTTGAACTATTTTTAATTGCGTAAATAAATTCCGATTCCACCATACCATACAACTCATCCAACTTAATTTGTCCTGTAAATAATAACTCGCAAAATAAACGTTGAAACATTGCCGACGCTGCACGAACCGTGTGATGCCAATACACTTCGCTAAACATCACATAACGCGCAAAAATCATTAACTCCGCCGCCGTCTTCCCCTTCTCCGTAATTGCCAAACCATCGCCCGCCGCGTTCATACAAAGACTCCCAATCAAACGTTCCTGATCAAGATTGCGACCATAAGGCACACCTGCATGAAGACTATCACGATAAAGATAATCCATCTTGTCAATATCAATTGGCCCCGAAAGAACGCTTGATAAAAAATTGCGAGATACTTTTTGATTTAAATTATTCAGATGTTTTCCGACTCCAGTCAAATCTTGTTTGTTAAGAAGCTTGAAAACTTCGTCCGGCTCTATTTCCCAATCCTTATGTAAAAGTTCTGCGACTTCATCACGAAATAAATATCGCGCCGAAAGCAACTCATGACTTTGTACGTTGTCAAAAGAAATATCCTCGACCAAATGACAAAAAGACCAATGACCAATATCATGCAACAATGCAGAAACAATTAATAACTCCGCGTCATGTTGTGTTACAAGTTCCGAGAAACCGGATAAATATTCAAGACGACGAATAAACAATAACGCCAAACGATAAACCCCAAGCGAATGTTCAAAACGCGTATGACACGCCGCCGGATAAACAAGCGGAACAAAACCAACTTGCGATATTCGGGCAAGACGGCGAAATGACTCCGTATCAAGCAAACGACGAACACGATCCGTAAGCGGAACATCCAACTCCGACGGTATCCGAACAAATCCAACCCGCGAATCCAATCCGGTAATTTCCGGTATCTTAAACATCTTTCTAACTCGTAACTATTCGGTAACAGTTATAAACATTCATTTTTCTGTCCCATTAGACAGGAAAATTCAATAGCACAAAATAATATCACAACTGAATAGTTACGTTTTTTTATTGTAGATTTCCTTTTGTGATATTTAGGAAGAGGTCTTCGAGGTGTGCTTTGTGTTGTCTAAATTCTGCAATTTGTACGCCTTTTGCAATCAAAGTTGTCAAGATCGAAGCGTCATTGTCATCGTGCATAACTACAGCAATTTCGTTGCCTACAATCTGCGCGGTTTGCACCACCGGCTCCTCCAAAATCATTTTTAGCAATTCTTCAAGAGAATAATTTTTTGCACGAATCATTGTGGTCTGACGTAATCCAATCGATTCAATAATATTGTCAATTTTACCGGCTTTTAACAATTTTCCCTTTTCAATAAATGCAACACCATCACAAATTTCACCCAACTCCGGCAAAATATGAGAACTGATCAATATTGCCTTCCCCTGCTCCCTCAACGCTTTAAGCAATTCCCGTAACTCAATTCTTGCTCGCGGATCAAGTCCCGCCGCCGGCTCGTCAAGAACTAATACCGTCGGTTCATGCACTATCGCCCTCGCAAGACTAACTCGTTGCTTCATGCCTTTTGAAATCTGCGCAATCGTTTTGTCCCGAAATTCAACCAGTCCTATAAACTCCTCTATGTTCTCTACAACCATACTACGCTTCGGATCACGTAAACCATAAGCCCGCGCAAAAAAATCAAGATACTCATGTACAGTTATATCCTTGTGTGCCGGCAACGAATCCGGCATATAACCAACTAAACGCCGAACCTTGTCCGGATACTGCACCACACTAATTCCATCAACAAAAATATCACCGGACGTCGGTTCATCCAATGTCGCAAGAATACGCATTGTTGTTGTCTTACCCGCGCCATTGGGACCAACAAAACCAAAAATTTGACCATCCCGAAACGAAAAAGAAATATCATCTACTGCCTTCGTATTCGTAAAATGACGAACTAATCGTGCTATAATAACTTCCATTGCTTTAATATTGTTAAATGTTGAATTGTTTTAAATTGATCACACATTAACCAGTCGGTGTAACTCTTGCAGGTTTAAATTGGTTAAAAAACTGTTCCTGTTACCCGAAATTCTAAATCACGTTCAACATAACGTAAATCACGGCATTTACAACCCGCCAACTAAACCGGTCTGATTAACATGTTTGGATTGACGTCAATATCCTCATAATTTTCAGCGTATTCATCGCTCTCTTCCGCTTCATAATGCTCTTCCAACGCTTGCAATTTCAAGATCGCTTCTCTTGTCCGTTCAAGAAAACTGTTTTTTGTTTCGTTGGTCTCAAACCACATCGGACGCCCAAAAACAATTCGAGATAACATTGGAACAGGCAATGTTTTACCTCGCGGCAAAATACTGTTCATATTGTTCAAATAAACAGGAATCAATTCAAGATCAGGACGCTTTTTACAAAGATGATAAATCCCGCTCTTAAAAGTTCCAAGCGTACCCGTTTCAGAACGTCCGCCTTCAGGAAAAAGAATCATTGAGTATTTATTCTCAATTTCATCTATCATAACTTTTACAGGCGTATTTTTTATGCTTACGTTTTCACGTTCAATAAGTATTGCATTGAATAATTTTTGTGCAATATATTTTCTGATTCGCCCTTTACCCCAATAATCTTTTGCCGCAACCATTCTTGTCAATTTACGAACATGCCCCGGTAACGCCGCCCAAATCACAACCGCATCAAGATGACTGGTATGATTGGCAAAATAAACACGTTGGCAAGTATCGGGTTGCGATTCGTGCCAGAGTACGGTCGCACCACTCAAAAATCGTGCAAGACGAATCAAAAACTGTTGATTAATTCTGTCAAAAAAATTAATTTCCATAACATAGAAAACTAAAAGGATAATAAACAAATATAACGATTCAGACTCCAACTCTACACACAAAATATTTACGCTATACGCGAACACTGCACAACACTGTAACCGCTTAAAACGGTCATGTTTTTAATCACTCCTGAATCCCTTTTTCATTTCCTACATTCCCTAAGCAATCAGCTTACAGAAATCCCGCGACTGAATAGTTACGTTGAATTTATGGATTTTGGTTTGTATTAGACCTTTTCTCTAACCTAAAAATACATCAACACAACAAAAAACCTACAACGAAAAACCGCCTTTAACTCCTCCGAGACCACCCCTACCCCCTCCGAAGGAGGGAAATAAGAATACGCATCCGAGTGAGGCGAATAATTCCCCTCCTTCGGAGGGGTCAGGGGTGGTCTCCTACAGGTTAGCGAAAAGGTCTATTCTAGTGATATTTTTTTGCGATTTTTAATTTTGCTCTTCCGGTGTAGAGTTTTTCTTCCCTTATTTTTGCAAGTTCGGGAGTGTGTGAAGGTCGGGCAATTGCTTCCTGCAATTGCGTTTCCGCACTATTAACGTCAAGGTCTTTCACCGACTTTGCGTACAACGACATTACAACAATAGTATTGTCAAGTATCTCAACAAAACCGCCCTCAATATAATAACAAACCGGTTCCTCGTTGTTTTGTAGTGTTTGGGTTGTTTTGTGAATACGAATATCACCGGCGCCTATTCGGGCAACCACAGGTAAATGGTTCGATAAAACGCCAAATTCACCATCATAAAGAGGCAACACAACAAACATTGCCTCCATGTCCAAAACTGTTTTTTCAGGTGTTACTATAAGACATCTCATAACTAATTTGATATTTAATTGATTTAAATTTACTTGACAACCACAGCCGCAAAAAAACGGCAACTATACTGTTCGTACTATAAATTGCGGGATTCAAGAGCATAAAAGCCTGTTTTCCGATTGGGATGCAGGCGACGGTAAAGGAAATTAAATTGCGAACAGCTTAAAATATTCTACCACGAATATACCGCTTTTGTAGAGCAGCACAACAGGTACATTGGTCTTTTGGACAACGGTTATTCACGGAAAACTTCTACGAAATCAATGTTGTCATAGTTGCTATTGTTTAATTATGTAAAAAAACACGCACGGCTTGAATAATTACGTTACTTGTAATGATTACTATCTTTGCTAACAGATTTTGCTGATTTATTTGCGTAACAATAAATGCAATTATGCCGGCAAGTGTTATATTGACCGATGTCTTTTGATACAATGCAACCGCAATTTTTGCGTTGTCCCTTATCTTTTTTTGTCCGCGATAAAAACGATAATAACCGCAAATCATTCGGCGCAAGCCTCCGCAATAACTCCGCATCAACACAACTATTCGCCTCAATTCCATATCCGCTTAAATCAGTTTCTTCACAACAACTCGCAACCTCAATTCTCCATTTTTTATTGTATTCCGAAATTTGTCGTGCTGCCTGCTGCATTTCTGTTATAGAAAGTTCACGCGGTTTTGGAAACAAAGAACGTATTTTTCTTTTGACGCAAAAATAATTGTCCACATCCACAAAACTGAATACCAACTTGTCCGTAAAAAAACCTGCTAGCGCGTTACCAATTGTTTCCAGCCGATCCAATACGTCAAACACCGATAAATTGTCCGTAACCAAAATCGGATCAAAACGCCAAATCACACGGTCACGACCAAGACGTTCCGAAAGTTTTTGAAATAATTCTATTCGTTTGGCAAGCGGTGGTAAATCCGGCTCAAAATTTTCTTTTTCATAGTTATTGAGCGTAAATTGAAAATAATACGTCAATCCCATTTGGTATAGTTCATCAAGTTGACAAAAAAACGGCTCTGGATTTTTTGTCCAAAAAATTATTGCCCGTAAATTTTGAAAACTGACATGATATTTTTTACGGTTAAACGGATTCAACCACACACAACAACCCGCACGAAGACGTGTCATAAACCAATCGCCATAAAACGCTGGAATATCTGTTGCCCTGCTCGCCGAAATCACTACCGGCAAAATCCCACCAACTCCGCCAACTCCAACGCACGAATCATAAACTAATTTCTCCAAATCCAAAAAATCAAACATCATATCCCCCTCTCATCAACACAATAAACCTTTTCATAAACATCTCCAACAAATTATTAAACAGAATGAAATAATCTTTTATTTCTTAGTAATTATTTCTGAAATTATTAGACCTTTTCGCTAACCTGTAGGAAACCACCCCTGACCCCTCCGAAGGGGGGAATAAGAAGACGCCCCCGAAGGAAGGGAATAATTCCCCTCCTTCGGAGGGGTTAGGGGTGGTTTCGTAGGAGTTAAAGGCGGTTTTTCGTTGTAGGTTTTTTGTTGCGTTGATGTATTTTTAGGTTAAAGAAAAGGTCTATTATTGCCAAAGTATCCGCGTTATTTTTGGTCTCGCAAGAACAACACTTTCTTAGCCGTATGTTTTAGTATATGGTTAATTCATTGCGATTTTACGATTGATTCTGAAATATTGACAATCTGTTAAAATAAATTGGAGAAACTTTGTCGATTATGCCGATTGTAACGATTGTGTCTTTGGTTTTAATTTTGCCGTTTACTTATGACAATGCCTTGAATCGACAATTATTTCCTCCGCAAAATTATAACTAACTTTGTTAATTATAGCTAGTTAGATATTAGCAATTTTCCTAAAATTATGGCAACAGCAAGTAAATATTTACTTTGTAATTATTTTATTTTAATCTTGCTCTCCGGCTTTGTTGGCTGTGAGGTGTTGCCAATTGTACGTGATAAACCTACATTGCATAACCCTTATCCGCAATTGACTAATGTTGCAGTAGTTCCGTTTTTCAATCAGTCCGGCAACCCCAAAGTGAATGGTCGCGATTTCGCCAAATATTATGCCAATGAATTACAAAATGTACCTTGTTTTAAAGTAATTGCCAATGAAACTGTAGAAAAAATGATGATTAAACATGAGTTGTTCAAATTTGAGTCCGCAGATGATATTCGTTATCTTGGTCAACTTCTTGGAGTTGATGCTGTTGTGATTGGTAAAATTCATGATTTTAGCGGTTATTATCCGCCACGTCTGAAACTCGAAACGGAATGGTACGCAGTCAATCCGTATCTTCATCCGATTCCGCCCGGTCATGGAGAAGCTTGGGGGACGGAATTTGAAACTCAAATTCCCGATAAAATTGTGCTTCTTGCCGAACACGAATTAGCTGTTGCCCAACTCAAAACGCAAACCCCTGATTTTGAACCAATTAAGTCACCTACGGAACGGCAAAAAATTGAACAGGAACAGCAACGGCGTCAAAATCGTCCGAATTCTGGAGTTGACGAAACCGAATCTCAAAACGAAAACAATCAATTCAATACCGAAAAAAACAAGTATAACTCTAATTTGCAACATGGCTTACACCTAATCCATCAACAACAACCAATTTCGCCCAAACCCGCCGAACGTACCGCAAAACGAAAAAATCCAATTATTCAGGCGGCAACAACAGATTCAGAAGATGATTTTGACGAAAATTCAATGGACGAAAAGACATTTCAAGAGTTGGCGGCGAATTATAAACAGGATCATTTTTTGAACAACGCACTTAAATCCACAGGCACACCTTACATTCCAAACGCAACACCGCTCAATGCAGAAGATACTAAACGTAAAGCAATTAATAAAATTCGACCCAAAGAGTTAGGTTGGGAACACCCGTTAAAATACGGACCTTGGCAAAGTCAGCAACATGCGCCAAATCAAGCCGTTTGGTCACAGCAGAATCAGTATCAAATTTATCAGAATCAAATGTTGAATAACGGTCAGTTTAATGGGCATTATGCAGGCTATCCGATGCCGGAAGAACTTACACCAGAACAGATTGCACAATATGGTTGGTTGAATTATCCGGTTGGGTCTGTTACGGCTTATCAGAATATGATGCCAGGGATGCCGGTAACTGGTCAACTTGACACAATTTACGGCGAACCGTCAAGATTCCCAGGTTTGCCGGCAGATTGGCCTGATCCACGCGGCTTGATTCCCGAAACTCCACAACCTGAAAAACCAAAACGCACCCAAAAAAGCGACGCACCGGTATTGGCGCATATTGCAATTTACAACGGAAACAGTAGCGAATTTATGCAAGCGTTGAATGATTATGATCTTCTATTTAGAGACGATAAGCGGCTTGCGGGTAAAGAATCTATATTAAATAATACGGCTGAATTTATTACGTTTTGTTGTCGGATGCACATTTGGGAAATGCTATCAGCAAGAGGCGGCTCGGGACCAGCAGAGAAAGTTATCAGAATAAAAAAACCTTGGCAAGGCGGCGAAAGACCTTATTGAAATTCCGAAACTTATACTAACAGTTTAAAATATCGTTGACTTTAGCGATTGTCCAATTTTTAACCAAATAAAAAATACTTTAGTTCAAAAAAACCTGATTCATTCATAAAACTGTTGAAATCGGGAATAGACTTATTCCGATAAGTTGAAAACCGTGTTGGCTGGTCGGGCAATATTTTTTTGATTGCAGGCTTGATAAACTGTTCATACTTTAAATTTCGTTTACCACCGATTGCTTACCTACCGGAAAGCAAACTTTTACACTTTTGAGTCACGCAATTTATAGTACGGGCAGTATACACCAAATACACTTTAGAATTCGGTAACATAAAAGCGTGAAAACCTGCTTTCTGATAAGTAGGCAGACGGTAGTAAGTGAAAATTAGAGTGTAAACAGTTTAAAAGTGTAATTTTTTATGATTCGGGTGTGAACAATTTACGACGTTTTGTACGTAATTTCACGGAAAACCAACAACCAAAATCAAATCATGAAAAATTATAACTCCAATATTTTAACGTCTATCACAACTACGAAATCAAATAACATATCATCAACAAGTCAGGAATCAGAAACAACTCTGACAGAAAATATTGTTGATGGAAAAATTTATAAAGGAGAGAATTCAATGAGTCAGGATGTCAACGTTTTAGCATTGGTCAAGGGTGAAGAGCGTTATATTTTTCTTTACAATGATGCGAACCGTGCGGAGACATTGCGAACACTTGGTCGTTATGCGTCTAATCCGGAGCTTAGTTTTACGTGGTATGATGCCGCTGTTTTAAGCCAAAAAATTCGTCAAGAATCACAACAATTAGCCCGCGAACAACAACAAAACGAATTCTACACACAACCTCGTTACAACAATATCTATTCAAATACCGCCGAAGAAATAGAATAGGGAACTTCTAACTGTTCGTACTATAAATTGCGGGGATCAAGAGCGTAAAAGCCTGCTTGCCGATGGATAAGCAGGTGGTGGCGGTAAAGGAAATTTAAGGAGAGAACAGTTTAGAACTCATTTTGTCCACAAATTTCCACTAGTTTTACGAATTAAATAATTTGTGTAAATTTGCAGATAGAATGAATTTATTGTCTAAACTTGTCAATCCAAAAAATTTTGATAATTCTGCCAAAAATAGAATTTTAGAAGTTGACATTTATTGATTTTCTTCAATTGTATCGGGAATTTTTTTCAAAAATTCTTTGTATTTTTGGTCAAGTTCGTCATAATTGCAACCTGTAAGTTTTGCCAACGATTCCGGTTTGTCTGTTCCATTGTGAACCAACTTGACCAATTTTAACAACGCCTTTCGATATTTTCCCTCTTCGGTAAACATTAGAAAATGCGTCATTGCCGCGGATTGGGAGTACAGTTTTGACAATTCTTTTTGCTCTTGAAAATCTTTTATGCCCATTTTTACAATTCGTCCAAACGGCACATAAAAACTCAGATTCTGCACGTTGTACTTTGCCGCAACCAGCCTCTCATCTTCAACATCTCCCAAAATATAATGATCTTTTTTGACCTGCAAAGTTTCCATAAACATTGCCAGCCCCTCCACAATCCAGCAATTACATCGGCTTCCTGATGGTTCGTTTGGACGCGATGATGAACGCGGTTCGTTGAACAATTGATGAGACCCTTCATGCAGCAAAACTTTGCGTATCGCGTCAACTTCTGACTTGTCCATATCTGGCGAAACCGCATAAAAATACGCACGTTTCAGTTTGGGCAAATAATAACCATTTGACACCGCAATATTAGGTTCAATTTTCATCAAATTAGCAGTATAATCATTTTTGTTACGATAAATTGTTACCTTGTGTTGCAACGGTAAAAAAACTGTTGCTTTTTTTTGGAACAGAGATTTTATTTGCAATTCTCCAGCTAATGAGCCAAAAATAAAAAGTTGCCATACATCATGTAATTGTTCAAGTTCACGCGACCGCGCAACACCTTCTTCCAAACTATGATTCGTAACAATATCATAATGCGGCGTCGTAATTTTCCAAGCGTTCTGAATTTTTGTACGATAATTTGCTTCTTCCGCAACCGATACCCAATGTTGCGGATTTATTGCTCGTTCGCCGGTTTCATAACGTTTGACATAATCAGCCCGAATCCATCCGAATTGCGGATGATTCACGTGATCCGCTATCTTTTTTATCTCCCAATCCAAAAGCCATTCGCCATTGTGCAAACGATAACCAAACATTTCACGTATCTCTTTATGATTCGGATTCAATTCAATTGCTCTTACGATCAATTGTATTGCCTCTGTACAGTTGTTTGTTTTAACTTCGTTGATTGCCTGCTGAAATAATTTATCCGCAGCTGCACAATCTGCCGACTGAACCGATTTCACTTCGCGGCGCAACACAGGAAATCTCAATTCATCGTCAGCCCAAACCGATGTCAACACAAAAAACAACAAAACTAAAAAAATTAAAATTACACGTAAATTAAACATTTTCATATAACACATATTTTTTTCTATAATCTGCTAGGTGAGCAGACGGCAGTAAAGGAAATTGCAAATGTGAGTAATTTAAAATCCCGTAATATTCTAAATGAACTTTTTAAAATAGCTATAATTGGGTACAATCTGCTTTTGAGTTTTGTTTTTTATTGTAACTAGACCTTTTTGAGGCAACATTCAGAAGTGAGATTTGGCAGATTAGTAGGGAACTTCTAAAAACTCATTTTGTCCACGAATTTTCACAAAAGATCACGAATTAAATAATTTGTGCAAATTCGTGGATAAAATAAATTTATTGTCTAAACTTGCCAATCCTGAAAATTTTGATAATTCCGTCAAAAAATAGTTTTTTAGAAATTGCCTTTAGTCTTATTCTTTCAATCGTTCTTTGTGATTTAATTGATTCCGTATTTTGGATTTTCTAATTTTAGTTTTAATTCGACCAAAGCGTTATCTTCGTTGTTTAGTGGTTCATTTTTTCCCATTGGCAATACTTGCAATGATTCACGTTTTAAGCCGTGTAAAACTAGAAACTCATAAACCGCAACCGCACGCGCATAAGATAAATCAAGTTCGCGGCGGTAAATTTCGTCTTCGTCTCTGGCAGATTCGTGTCCGCAAATTAATATCTTGAACGGTGTAGAACGTAACTTATCAATAATTGCCAGCAATTCTTCCTTGTTTTCGTTGGTCAACTCGTCGTTACCTAATTCAAAACGAATAATTCCGCCCGGAATTGATTCGGAGTCGAATATAACTGTTTGGATAGATGAATTGCCGATGGTTGTTGGGAGTTGGCGGGCTGTAAGATTTATCAATGGTCGTTTGGCGGAATCGTAATCGCCGGTCGATTTAGAATAGAAGCCGGATTGAAGTGATGTAATGGCGTTTTGAATTTGCGGTTTCTGAAATGTACTCATCGAAAACAACATTACAAAAAAACAAAGTAAAAGCGCCATCATATCTCCATAAATCACAACCCAATCCGGTAACATCAAACTAACTGATTGATTTGATAAATCAGATTCCGATATTGGCGTAAATGATTCTTGAATTGGTAATATCGGCGGCGTCAATGGCGGTTCATTTAGGTTTATTTGAGACATATTTTCACTCTTTATTTTATTTTAAACTGATCATACTTGAATTTTCCTTTACCTTCGTCCGCTTATCTATCGGAAAGCAGGCTTTTAC
>JAITDV010000093.1 GCA_031282385.1 Planctomycetaceae bacterium
TTCATTAATTAACTCAAAACACCAATTCCACTGAAATATTATGTATGTAATGTAATCTTCTGTTTATTTTTTTGTATTAGCATTAACTTGGTTTGTTTTATCTTTGGGTGATGAGCAAAATTAGAAAATTGAATTACTTGTTGTGCAGAAAAAAATTATTGTTTAAATGAACATTTATTTTTTTGGATTTTGCCTAGACGTACTGTTCGTGCTATAAAATGAAAATTCAAGCATGAACAGTTTAAAAATTTCCCCTTATTGTCGGTTATTGTTGTAACTGGTAAAATTCTGCCATTGCTACTGGACATTATCCGCAATTTCTCGGTTTACGTGAACCGTATTGGGGGATACAGACATTGGGTGGAATAACGGTTTATATTTTGGGCTTCATGTTTTGACAGATGTAATTGATTGTGTAACTTTTGTCTGAATATGAATTTTAAGATACAATAACTTGCCGTTGGCTTATTCCATTATATTTGTCTGTTTTATTTATTGTGTCCGAAATCCACATTTTTTGGGAGTCAAATTTTATGGCAAAACGTAAAACAAACCTATTTCCAAAACTCCACAACGCTGCTTGGCCAGGCGTTGTTGGTAAAGGCGTTCCCGGAGCGGAACCATCTATTGATCTTGATACAATGCTCAAGTTGACGAGCGCGGCTGAAGTTGATGGCGTTAAGTTTGATGGATTCGATCTTAACCTTTGCAAACCGCATTTTGATGTAGATTCACTTGACAGTGAAATTAAACGGCTTGCGGAAAAGGCAAATTCATTTAATTTAGAGATCGGAACAATTGTTCCGGCAATTTGGCAAAGCGAAGGCGGCGGTTCTGCTTTTGGCAGTCCCGCAGATCGAAAAAGATTTTTGCAACAGGTTAAAATTGGTTGTCAAGTTGCGTCGGAGTTGCGGAAACTGGGAGTGCGACCAAACGGTTCAGTGAGAATTGATACCGCGTCGAGTGTTGAGGAATGGGCAAAAGACCCTGAACAAAATCAGAAATTAATTGCTGAAACATTTACTGAGGCGTGTGATATTGCGGTGAGTTATGATGAAGTTTTGGCGTGTGAAGGCGAAATATGTTGGGGCGGAATGCACAGTTGGAAAAGGATGGTTCAGATTCTCGAAATGGTTGATCGTCCTCAAACGCTTGGATTCCAAGCTGATATGGCGCACACGCTGCTCTACACTCTTGGTTACAACGCTCCAGAAGATAGGATTTTGCCGGAAAATTTTGATTGGAGTGATACTGAAACTTTTGATCGGGCGTATCGTAAAATGACCAATACGTTAAGACATTGGACGGTTGATTTACATATTGCACAAAACGATGCGACTGTATTTGGAAGCGGAACTCACGATAAAACAGGACGGCATTGTTTGCCCAATGATCCCAAAGGAAAACTTGACATAGTTTATTATGCCGGTTTTTGGTTGTCGGATGAGGATGGTTTGACCAAGCGGTTTAATCATATATGTTGGGACGGCTGTATGTTTCCGAATGCGGTTATGATGAATCCGCAAACATGGACAGATATTCTCTCGGTAATGATTTCTGTACGTAATAAATACGGTTGGAAATAAATCTGAATATTTGTTACAAAAATTCAGAGATAATTTGTCGGCGGGATTATGTTGACGTATTGGAATATTTCGGCTTCTCTTTTTTCTTTGTTATGAAACAAAAAAACAGATACAACAAAGGCGGAGAATTGGAGTTGATTTGATGAATTTCAAACTGTTCTCACAAAAATTCGGAATCCGAGCAAGTTTATCTATTGGTAAACTTGCTTTATCGTAATTGTACAAACGAATTCTATGTAAGTGTTTGATATTGCGGTAAAATTTGGCGGGAGCAGCGGAACCGCATTTATAAGCAGTTAAAGACAACAGAATTGAGTTGCGGTATGTTTT
The DNA here is from genome assembly GCA_031282385.1 of Planctomycetaceae bacterium. GTDB lineage: Bacteria > Planctomycetota > Planctomycetia > Pirellulales > Thermoguttaceae > WRKP01. The sequence continues at coordinate 1,917 of JAITDV010000093.1, forward strand.
GGACGTAAATTTGATATTAGGTTGTTGTGAGCTGTTTTGAATTGTTCACATTTAAATTTTTGGTAATGTATGCGGGTTTACTTATTTTAAGCTGCATACTTTAAGTTTCTTTTTATCTTCACCTGTTTTGCTGAATTTATGTTACCGCAATTTGAGTGTGTTCGGAATTAAAAAAGGGCGGTTGCTTTTTTTGTATTTGACAGATGAATCGGGTTTAAATGACTTTTGAAAAAATTAAGTTGATAGATCAGATAGACTTTGGTGTGTTGGTATTGAAGGTAGTTGAGGTATTACGTTCCGGTGGTGTTGTTGTGTTACCGACAGAGACGGTTTACGGTCTTGCGGTTCGTGCGAATGATGAAGCGGCGGTTGCTCGAATTATTAAAATAAAACAACGCGGAAAAGATCATCCGTTTGCTTTAGCTGTATCTGATATGGTTGCGGTTAGCGATTATGCAACTGACATGAGTGATTTGGCAAAACGGCTTGCGCGTCGATGTTTGCCGGGTCCTGTCAGTCTTATTTTGGACGTATCGCAATCAGACAGCGAATTTCGTTTTTTGCCTCAACCCGTTCAAATGGCGGTGTCAAAAGATTTGAAAGTTTGTTTTCGTGTTCCGGATCATATATTTACGCTTGCGGTTCTTAATGAATTAGCTGAACCAATTGTGTTGACGAGTGCGAATCTACATGGTGCGCCGGTTGCGGTTTCTGTTGATGAAGTTATAGAACAACTTGGTACGGATATTGATTTAGCAGTTGATGATGGTGTTATAAATATTGAAAAACCATCAACATTACTGAAAATTGACGGTAACAAATTTTCTATCTTGCGTTCAGGTCCAATAAGCGTAGAAACGTTGCAAAGATTATCGGCGAAGATGATTCTTTTTGTCTGTACCGGCAATACTTGCCGAAGTCCGATGGCGGAACGAATTTGTGAGCAAGAGATTGCGAAACGTCTTGGTTGTAGGTTGGATGAATTGGAGGGTTATGGTTTTGTTGTTATGTCGGCGGGAATTGCGGCGGCAAAAAACAACGCAGCTGCGAATGCAATTGAGGTTTTGCGGCGGCGTAATATTGATTTGTCGGATCATGTAGCGCAACAATTGAATGAGACGTTGGTGCGATTTGCGGACTATATTTTTGCGATGACGCGATCTCACCGCGAGTCAATTTTATCAATGTGTCCGGATGCGGACATGAGGTTATCGGTATTGAGAACAGACAACGGAGACATTCAAGACCCTATTGGAGGAAGTTTAGAACAATACGAATCCTGCGCAGAACAAATTACTACAGAAATCAACAAACATCTCGACAAAATTATGAAAACATAAGTGAAAAAATTTACAAATTAAAAAGTTATCTGTAAATTCTGAAAATTTTGCCCATTATGTCGGCAATTTCCGCTTGTCTTTTGTTCTTAATATTCCTAAACAATTATGCGTTGTTTTGGGATTTAGGGCAGTTCCAGATCGTAACTGAATAGTTGCGTTTTGTCTTAACTTTAGAAAAAAATAAAAAAATATTCCAAAAATTTTTGTTTCAGAATGTAATTGTCGGAATTTTTTAATTTTTTTTAATTATCTTCAAGAATATTAAACGAAGCGATAATATTTGCCGATAACGAACTCAACGTATTGTTGGCTTGGGTGTGACGAGTTTGTGTTGTGAGGTGTAGGATCGGTCTTATTTTGTTGACAAGTATTGCGTTTCTATACTGAATGCACATTAAAATTTAGTAACTTCAATATCAAAATAGGCGTTCCGTGAGATAAATCTATGCTTGTTACTGAAAATTAAAGTGTAAGTATTTTACATTGTTCGTACTATAAATTGCCGCTTTCCTGTAGGTAAGCAGGCGGCGGTCAACACAATTTAACGTGTGAACTGTTTAAAATATTTGAGGCATCTTTTAGATTGAGATTAATGTTTTGGGGGGCAATTTTAGGTTTGCGATACGTGGCGATTCAAACGAAGTTAGGATTTATTCGCGGATATTCGGAATAGAATATTTTCCGATGAGTTGTCGGCGTATGTATCGGCTTTGTTTTTTATTTCATGTATTTTGGATTACGTTTTCAAATATTCGCATTGTAATTTCGATAACATTTGCAGACTTAATTTTACTAGAGGGTTTGATTTGATATTTTGTGTTATTGAAATTTTAAGGAGTGTTTGGAATGTGTTTTCTGTGGTACATGTTTGCTTTTAATTGATGGAAATGGATTTGAAGGCGGTCAGGACGACTGCCGCAAAAAAACCTTCACGGAGGATAAACATAAATGGCAGTCACTGTTCAAATGACGCCCGAAGAAACTATCGGGCTTTGGGAGAAATTTAGTGCCGACCGATCTAATCAAGAATTGCGTAACTCATTGATTGAGCGATATATGTCGCTTGTCAAGTATCATGCGGAGCGGGTAGGTTCGCGTTTGCCGGATGAAGTGGAAGTTGACGATCTTGTTTCTGCTGGCGTGTTTGGGCTGATGGATGCGATTGATGCGTTTGATTTGAGTCGCGGAGTGAAATTTGAAACGTATTGTGTACCGCGTATTCGTGGTGCGATGCTTGACGAACTTCGGAACATGGATTGGGTTCCGCGTCTGGTAAGGTCAAGAGCAAGAAAACTTCTTGAGGCAAGTAAAGTATTATCTGATAAACTTGGACGTCAACCTTCACATGAGGAATTGACCGAGTTTCTGCATTTGACAAAAGAAGAATTTAACAGAATGATGGAGGACGCGAATACTATTCCGGTTGTCAGTCTGAATAAAAAATGGTTTGAAACAGATGGCTCAAAAGACATAAGTGAAATGGACATGGTAGAAGATCAACGCGGCGAAGACCCAACAACGAGAATACAAAAAGCTGATTTGATGAGATTGGTAACAAAAGGGTTAAGTCGTAACGAGAGATTGATAATGATTTTGTATTATTATGAAGAAATGACAATGAAGGAGGTTGGTATGACACTGGATTTGAGTGAGAGCCGTGTGAGTCAAATGCACAGCAGTATTGTTGAGAGATTGCATGACCAACTCAAGGAACGTTATCCTGAATTCGCAAGTGTATGATTTTCGTAACAATAATTAGCACATTTAATCTCACAAAAAACTCTTTGCAGTAATAATGACAAAGAGTTTTTGTAATAGGAAAACGACAAAACAACGAAATAAATTATTGCCGTTAATAGAAGTTACGTATTGTCGAGTTTTAATAAATTATTACAAAAAAATCATTAATCGTGAAGGTTAGCCCAAAAAATGCTCTTGACATGAAATTAAAAATTCAGCACTATTAGCAAGCTTAAATTAGGTACGCGGTGTTGTTTTAGTCAAGATTTGGATGTGTTGGTGAAATTTTTGAATTGATTGAATTGTGAGTTACTGGGTACGGGATTTATTTATAGTACACAATATTTTGTCCATAATAAGATGTCAAAGAAAATTGGTGCAAAAGATCGGATTGCAAATGCTAATGTGAGAATTACGAAATGTTTTGAAAAGATAGTATTATTTTTTATTCTAATTTCGCTTGTGTTGTCATTTTTAGGTTGTTCGCTTTTTCAGAGCAGCAAGAAAACTAAAATGGTAGAAGCTCCGCCATATTACCAACACCAACACCAACACCAACATCAACACAAATCTCAATCACAACAAATAAGTAATGTTTCAGAGATTGATGACTCAAAAATATTTCATAGGGCAAATGATGAAATTGTAAATGTGAAAGTGTTTCGTGATACTGAATTAGAAAAATTGCAGCGTGAATCTGTTGAATTGGACAAAATGAAAAGTAATACACAATCGCAAACTACAACCACTACGGCAGTAAAAAAATCATGGTTCTCTTCATGGTTCGGTAATAAAGAACAAAAAAATAAAAATTCAAACAATAACACACCATATCTAATGAGCGAAAAAGCAAAAATAATAAACTCAAATCTGTAATAGAAAAATCTTATCGTAACTATTCAGTTGTGTGTTTTTTTATCTGCAACTATTTTGTTACCCCATCTTAATAATTCCGCGCAAGACAACTTCATTTTCCGAACGGTTTTAATAAACTGTTCACACTTTAAATCTCCTTCACCACCGCCTGCTTACCTATTGGAAAGCAGGCTTTTATGCTCTTGAGTCATACAATTCATAGTAAGAACAGTATATTCTAACCCTTATAGATCGCTGTGTTTTTGTCTGCTTCGTTTCTATTCTATAACCCATTTTTCCAAACAATTGAATCCTGTAACTGGCTAGTTACTGTAAATAAAGAAAATTCAATATAACCGGTATTTATTAAATTTTCTTTAATGTACATTAATAAAAATTACGATTCACTATACCTGCCGTAGAGGTATTTGAATCTGATGGAAGGTTGTGGTTTTCTGTTTATCCAAATTTTTTGCGAGGATTGGTTATAGACTGTTTGCAATTCCAATATTAGATTTAATATACAGTATTGGTTTCAAGGTTGGTCGTGTTTCTCAGTGGATGAGTCTTTTATTTTAAGTACCAATAACTAATATTATTATTGAATCTTTGTTATGACACCGTATAGTTTTTTGCGAGTAGTTAGTTCACAATCGTTACCTATCAATGATTGCACATTACCCAGTGCAATATTTCTGAAAACAACAGAAATTTTTCAAAAAATAATATTTCCGATATTTATTTGTGTTACAATAATTTTTGTTGGGTCTGTTTTTTCCTGTTTTGTATTTGCTCAAATGTCGCCTCCGCCTCGTGATCCGACTTTAACCGAAAATGTTCCGCCTGAACAACGATTTGAACGATACCGCGTAGAGCGTCAAATCCAACAAATAACTTCACCGATGCCCGGCGTAAAAGTTACGTCTCCACAACAACCGCCGGTTAATCTCGATGAAAAATCAACAAAGAAAATTTTCAAACTAAATAAAGTGATTTTTAATCCGTTACCGGCAATGTTATCTTTGGAAGAGCTTGACACAATTACGGCAAAATATACTTCAATGGAAGCGGTAAGTATTTACGACCTTTATACTATGGTTGTCGAAATAGATTCTCTATACAACCGAAAACATATTCTTGGCCGCGCCGGATTACCGATACAGGATATTGAAGGCGGTATTGTTACAGTGCAGATAATTGAAGGAAAAATTGCAAAAACAAAAATCGAAACTAAAGTTCCCGAATTTTCAATTTTCAATCAAGTTTCATCAACATCAACCCCCCAAAAAACTTGTCGGTTACTTAATCGGTGTTTTGTCGCAAAACAATTCCGTTTTGATGCAACAAAATCCTTAAATCTGCAAGAGCTTGAAGATGAAATTTTACGTTTTAATCGTACATTTCAAAGTCAACTTACTGCTGAAATTGAACCTGGTGATGATCTTGGTTCTAGTACGTTGAAGCTCACGCATATTTTGCCCAAGCCTATTTCGGGCGGTTATTACGTTGACAATTCGGGTCGTGAGACATCGGGTAGGATTCGTAATGGTGTTTATTTGAATTTGGTTGATATTGTCGGACTTGATGAATCTTTTTTTGTGTCTTATGACGAGACCAAAGGAACTACGGCGTTGTATATGTCGGGTGAAATGCCGGTGAGTTGTTTTGGTACGTTTTTTGATATGACTTATTATTACGGCACGCCGACAACTATTGCGGGACCTTTTGCGGTTTTGAATATCAACGGGACTTCCGAACAATACAAACCCGGATTCAAGCAGATTATTTTGAATACAAAAAAGCAGCGGCTTGACGCTTATTTACGTTACGAAAATTATAATTCAAAAACGTATTTTGACACCGCTCTCAACTACGCGGAAAAACTTAACGGTTTAACTATTGGGATTGATTATACTTATCGCGGCAAAAAAACAGCGTTATTCGGCGGCATGTCAATTGTAACCGGCGACGCAGGAACGTTAGACCCAAGTAATGCAGGCACAAGTTACACGTATAATAATTTTTGTTTGATGAAATTTAATTTGATGAAGGTCTGGTATCCGAATGAAAATTCCACATTTATACTTCGCGGTAATGGTAATGCGGCGCTCTCGAATTTACCGCAAAGTCAGATTTTTCAAGTTGGCGGAATGGCAACTGTTCGAGGAACTCCGGAGGGATTAATGAGCGGCGACTCCGGCTATTTAATAAGCGCAGAAGGACGTTATACAATCTGGGATGATAAAAATTTACCGTTACAAAAATTGCGTGTCGGTCCATGTGAATCAGTTGCTCAGATAACCAAAAGAGCTTTACGGCGAAATTTAAAAATAGAGTTGTTCGGGTTTATTGATCACAGTGGAGTTTTTTATCGTGATCATCCGCCAACTTTGCATCCGTCGGATTTCTTGTCAAGTCTTGGAGTTGGCGGGACTGTTTTGATTGGCAGAACTTTATCTGTAACTTGCGGTTACGGTCAACCAATATTTACCGCCGAAAGTCACCAAGATGCATACAGAGAAAAACTAAAACATGGTAGTTTATTTTTCAATGCAAAAGCGGTTTATTAAAAATTAGGTAACTTTCAGTTGTGATATTATATTTTGTTACATTAAATTTTCCATCTCAAACAGACAGAAAATCAACGTTCATAACCGCAACTGAATAGTTACCCGTGAATAATTACAATTGTGTTGTAATATTTAATCGTTCAACTTAAAACTTGTGCGAGTTCTTTTTTGATTTCGCTCTCGATTGTTCCTCTGAATAACATTGCGGCAACCGGAAGATCAATAACGATTTGAACGGCTTTTTCAAGAGATTGAACGGAGCCGTTAAGTGAAAATCCGTAAATCTTAAACGAAAATTCCATTGTATTCGGCGACGTCCATGTTTCTTTGAGATCGGTAACCGTATAAATATGTTTTTCTTTGATTTCAGCTTCCTTGATTTGGAGACGTTTTGTTGCTTCATCCTTGTCAAGATTGTGTTGAAAAGTAATATCTAATCTAGGCATTTTATTTCAAATTTATTAAATTGTTTTTAATGTAACTATAGCAAAAAGCACTTTAATATTCAGCAGCGGAATAACATTAAGGGAACTTCTAAAAACTCATTTTGTCCACGAATTTTCATGAAAGATCACGAATAAATAATTGTACAAATTCGTGGATAAAATAAATTTATTGTCTAATTTTGTCTATTCTGAAAATTTTGATAATTCCGTCAAAAATAGTTTTTTTAGAAGTCGCTTATATTGTTCGTACTATAAATTACGGGACTCAAGAGTGTAAAAGCCTGCTTTCCGATAGGTAAGCAGGCGGAGGTAAACGAAATTTAAAGTGTGAACAGTTTAAAATTATTTATGTTTATTTGACTCATTTTTTTTACGCAAAATCTGTAGTACCTCTTCGTGTAAAAATCCGTTTGTTCCGATTCCTTCTTTACCGTAAATTGTTCGATTCCCTTTCCAATCAGTGAATTTTCCGCCGGCTTCCTCCAAAATGATCATCAACGGCGCCGCGTCCCAGTCCGATAATATTGGATCAACCATTATTTCTGCTCTTCCTGTTGCGACTAGAAAATATCCGTAAGCATCTCCCCAAGTCCGTGTCAATAGAACTTTTTTTTCCAAATTTTCGTAATCATCTCGCCGTTCAGCTTTGTTGTAGGTCAATACTTCACTTGTCAAAAAAACCGCATCGGCAATATTTCTACAATTTGAAACTTTTGCTTGGACGGGATTTTTGCAACGGGTTGTTTCGTGCCATGCGCCGGTACCTTTACCCGCCCAAATCATTTCACCCAATGCTGGCAAACCAATCACGCCGCCAACACTAATTCCATCACATTCCAGTCCAACTAACATACTGTAAAGAGGAACTCCATGAATAAATGATTTTGTGCCGTCAATCGGATCGAGCAGCCATTTGAAACCGCTTGAGCCGAATTGTTCGGAAAATTCTTCGCCTTGAATTGTGTCGTTTGGAAATTGTTCTTTGATGCGGTTGCGTAAAAAACGCTCCGCCTCCAAATCCGCAACAGTAACAGGTGACGCATCTGCTTTATGTTGAACAGAATATTCTGTAGGTGCGTAAAAATATTTGAGAGTTATTTCTCCTGCGATTCTGACAATTTCACGTGCAAATTCGAGTCGTTCCATTTTTTATGTTCCGTTATCCAATTAGTGTTTTTGTTAATTTCAAAACAAAATCACCGCCAACATCAAACAATTCAGCCACATTGTACCCGATATCGGAATTACAGCAAGAAGAAGTATATTGTTCATACTATAAATTTCGCGGCTCAAAAGCATAAAAGCCTGTTTACCGTAGGTAGGCAGGCGGTAACAAAAGAAATTAAAGTATTATTAGTTTAGTAGTTGTTGTAGATAAAACCGGATTGGATTACCGCATTGAAATATTGACAACAAAAAATAGTCGTTACGTTTTTTATATTTGTAACGATTAAAACAGAATTATCAAAAGTTCTCAAAAGTAAATTGTGCGGATCGTCGATTATACGTATTACACTTGACAATTCTGTTTTTTGGGAAATACGCCGCATGTATTTTGTCTTTATACCAAGCATACTTTAACATTCGATAATGTAAAATGTTAAAATAACCTTTGCGTGAATATTGTCGAAAATTAAAGAGTAAACAGTTTAAGTTTTATAATTGTTTCAGAAACGAAATTTAAAGTGTGGGGAGCAGATTGCGCAATTCAGATAATATATCAAACGTATTTATTAATCGTTGACTCGAAAGCGTAAAAACAGGCGTCAATATTTGAACCTGTGTGAGTTAATGAAAGTTTAAAGTGTTAATATTTAAAAATTTTGCCATGTCAAATCTCCGTAATTTTATTTTGGTTTTTAGTTTTGTTTTGAGTGTTTTTAATGTCTTTGCGGATTCGCAAACTTCGCAGAATTTAGTTGCGTTGTCAAATTCTCCCGAATCGAATATTTTGTCTGACGGCGGAGTTTATTTGACGAAATCTGAATTTGATGCGTTTTTGGAAAAATATCAAGCGGCACATAGTAAAACATCTGCAACTACAGGCAGTTCAATTTGGCGCAATGGAAAAATTAAAATTACGCCGTATGGTTACATTAATTTAAGTGCGTCGTATGAAACGCATCGTACTGTAACCGGCGATTATGTGGTTTATGCCAATTCGCCGGATATTGATAGTGATTCCGGTTATAATGTTGATCCGAAATCTACGCGATTGGGGTTAAAGTTGGATGGTGCGGGTATTAGCAGTTGGAGCGGTTCTAAGTCAGAAGGTGCAATTGAGTTTGATTTTCAAGGTGCATACACATCACGGAATCGAGGCGGATTGTTACTTCGGAAAGCGTTTTTTTCTATTTCAGATGGACGGACAAAATTGTTGGCGGGTCAAGATTGGGAGATTATTTCACCGCTTTATCCGAAAACGTTGAATTACACTGCGGGAGCATGTGTTGGCAATGTCGGTTATAGACGGGCGATGTTGCGGGTTGATCGGCAATTTGATTTGTGCAATTCAGACAATGTACTGACTCAATTTGGAATTACCGACAACGTATTTCGGGATGACAATTCAGTTTCGCCGGCTTCGTCAAGTTATCCTATTATTCAAGGACGGCTGGCATATTCTTGGGGCAAAGGATGTTTTGAACACGGCAAACCGATAGTGTTAGGAGTTTCATCTCATTTTGGCGAGCAAAGATTTACGTTTGGAGGCAACAAAAAGAATCTTGAGACGTGGTCGTTCAATGTTGATTTGGATTTACCGTTGACGAAAAGGTTAGGATTTCAGATGGAGTATTTTATTGGTGAAAATTTGGCAACAATTGAAGGCGGCATATTGCAAGGCGTAGATATTGCAAGACGCGACACAATAAGATCACAAGGCGGTTGGATGGCTTTCATGTATCAAGCTACAAAAAAAACACAAATAAATTTTTGTTACATGATTGATGATCCGTTTAACAAAGACGTCGTATCAGGTAACTCAAACAACAACCGTTCACGCAACTATAGTCATTGTCTTTTTGTCAACGTGTTGTACAACTGGAGTGATTCGTTGATGACAGGTTTTGAGATAGATTTCTGGAGAACGCATTGGCAGATTTACGATTCCAGCTCAAAAACAATAACACCTCTAACACCCGGAACTCCAACTAGATACGAATTTACAGTCCGATACACATTCTAAGATTAAAGTAACTATTCAGCCGTGGTTATAAACGTTCTTTTTTCTGTTCATAAAGGGACAGCATGTTGGTAGAAAATATTATTGGCTATAAAAAATCCGCGTTCTGTAGGGACGTAATGTTGGTGAATTTTGGCGTTGATTATTGGTTTTACCGACATTGCATTCCTATAGGACACGGTTGATTGGGCGAATTATTTTCTACCGATATGTCATCCCTAAAGGGACGGAAAATTCAATTGCACAAAATAATATCATGACTGAATAGTTACGTAATATCTCAGCGGATTTAGTGTTCTGAGTTGGTTAATAAATAAATATATTTCGTAACTATTCAGTTGCGTGTATAAAAATTGCCATGTATTTCGCCCTGAAAGGACAGTGCAAAACGGATTGGCATTGCCTTTTTATGGCGAAATTGAGGAGTGGGCTTTAACCCGCCGCGGTGCGGCGAATTGTTATGCAATGCCCCTTCGTGGCGGGGAAAAATTTCCAATTCTACGGGATGTTGTTTGAATTCTCGTTTTATGCTTGAAATTACGGAGTTTCTCAAAAAGTGTACCCAGTAAAAAATAATTATTTTTTATTTTTTAAAGTACCCTGTGAGTTTTATTGGTTCTTTGGCGTACCTTGATTTTTTTCGACGAGGGGTGTTCTCTTTCGGAATTTCACGCCGCCCCCTATCACCCCGTTACAACAACTAAAAATCCGATGTATGTTGACAAATCTGTGCGTATTGACAAAAAAGGGATCGTTCACACGCAGTATTTTTTGCATCAATCCCGCCGTGAAGGTCAAAAGATTATTAAAACGACCCTCCTCAATATCACCCGTTGGGGCGAACCCGTTTGTGAAGCCTTCACTGCCATGTTGAAAAATAAACATTTATTACTGCAGCTTGCCGCTTTCGGTTACAATTGCGATAAGAAAAAAGGAAAGATGCAAATTGTTGTCGGATTGCTTTGTTCGCAAGAGGGAATCCCTGTTGCCGTTGAAGTTTTTGAAGGCAACACAAATGATACAAAAACGATGCACAACCAAATCAGAAAAACCTTCGAACATTTTCATGCAAAAAATGTTGTGTTTGTCGGTGATCACGGTATAACCAAAATTCCGCACACAAAAAGAAATCGAACAACTCTTCACGGGAGCCAACTTCACAAGCTCGGAAATCCTCCCAAAAAAATAAAAACAAAACCATACTCAAACAGAAAACTAAAAAATGTAGCCTGCAAATAAAATAAAATAAAAAATCAACTTAAATCGCTATAATCAATAAACTTAATGCATAAAGTCTGGTCAACATAAAAAGGAACATCAGTTGTAACAGAATTATTTTCAGTTAAGATGGCGTTTCTATGAATTGTTTTCAGGTTCTGTACTAAATTTTTGAGTACCGAAATTCCTTTACCATACTAAAAAACTTATGCTATTCCTATTTTTAGGGAACCCATACAAAAATAAAAAAAATGAAAATGTTACCAAAAATATTTTTGTTCTTGATCGGTATTGTTATGACGATTAACGTAGCGGGATTGTTTGCGCAATCGCCGTATCCTACTTTTGCCGATGCGGAGAAAGACGGTTGGACGTTTGTTTGGGGCGACG
>JAITDV010000198.1 GCA_031282385.1 Planctomycetaceae bacterium
CGATGAATGAGGAATTAGCGGCATTGGCTACGGATTTACAAGAGATCTATCATTGGGAACAGGATAGAAAATCTGTTGCAAGTACTGAGAGCAATTCTGTTTTTACTCCTATAGAGCCGTACTGCCCTTCAGAAGCAGTGATAAAACAAAATGAGGAATTGGTAAAATATCAACAATTTGCTAAAAATTTCTCTCATGGTGAATACTAATACATATCAAATAATTTTACCCAATGGCTTTCGCTCTAATTGCGGAAGTAATTCTCAATGGTATGATACCAACAAAGACACAGGATATTCAAATTTTGATTTTGTTGATCAATACTTTCAATCAAGCCACACTGTCCGAAGAATTTTTTCTCTTGCTAGAAAACTAAACTTCCAATCTTTTTTGGTCGAGACGGTTGATTCTACCTTATCTTGGTTAGTCGCAGACAATAGTTTACTTTACCGTAGAAATTGTGGATTTATTGGTTCTGAAGTGTACAGAGTTTCTTTTTTTTCCTCGAAAAAAAACAAGAGACCTCATCAAGAAGATTTTCTTGGTTATGCCGTTGTTAAAAAGGAATATTTTGGTCAACACATATTTTTGTACGTTTATGAATCGGTATTAAAACCATACCGACAAGAAAAACAAAACAACTTTTTACACTGCAAGAGAACATATCAGGTTGCTTATCCTTTTGGAACTTTTAATGTAACCGGTTCTTTGTATGCTCAACAAAACGCCAAGACATTTGTTTGTGCTCATGTTGCTTTACGTTCTGTTTTGTCGCTACTCCTGCCAGAAGGTGATATTTCTTATTCAGAAATTAATCAACTTGCCGGTATTGATGTATCACAATATCCTCTTGGTGAAAATAACAGAGGATTAACCCCCAGCCATATTGATAATGTTTTGAAATCCAAAGGAATTGCTTCTCGAAAACTTGTTAATGAACCGCAGCGTTGTCCTCGCCATTCTATTACGGAATTTTCACGTTCTCTTTATGGTTACATAGAGTCAGGTTGCCCTTCTCTTTTGGCATTTGAATTAACGGGATCGTCGGTAAGGCACATTGTTCCGGTTTTAGGACACACTTTTAACGAAGACACTTGGGTTTCAGACGCTCGCTATGGATATTTCGGTGGTGAAAAGTTTTATTCGAGTGAAGGTTGGCTGAGTACCTATCTTATTCACGATGACAATTTTGGTCCTTATCTTTGTATTCCTCGAAATTATCTTTCAGTAAACAATTTTCGATTACTTTACGGATTGCATCATAATCACGAAGCCCTCTGCTTTGATAAAACGGAATCTGTTGCATTAGAGCGACTCAAAAGTTTTGCTCTTGCCAATCCCAAAAAAGAAAATCTATCTTGGTTTAACCGTTTTGTTGTTTTTGCAAAAAGGGAACAACTTGTTTTACGGGCTATTTTCGTTTCTCAATCTCAATACATAAAATTGTTGCAAAGATATGGTGTTGAAAATTTGATCGTTGAACGGTTAACACAAATTTTGCCGGAAACTTTTTGGATGGTTGAAACGAGTTGTTCCGAGTTATTTTCGGCAACCCGTGCAAAATTTGGTGAAGTATTATTGACTTGTGAAAATGTTGATGACAATTTCAATGGCGTTGCAAAACCGATTGCAATCCGATTGCCGGGAGTGATTTATTTTGAAGAAGAAAAACTGCCCGTTTTGACCCAAACAAATAGTTATACCTCCTTGTATTCCTAATCATATTTTGTAATTGTTCACGCATTTCTCCTTTTACATTAGTTAGTACACAAACATATAAAATATCAAATCGTTTCGGAATTTTGGAAACAGCTCTTATCTCAATAACAACTCAACCGATGCGACTTCTGCAAGAATTCTCCAAATTACATTGAGGAACCTCTTATAATTATTATTCATTTTTCATCACAGAGTTTTTAAATTCTGAATTGAAGTCCCATGTGTCCCTACACTGAAATGTTAGGGACATAAAGGACGATAGGGACTAATGGGATAAATTTTTGCATGAGAAAAGAACTGGAGGGTATGTTTTGTTGTTTGGAGATGTTAAAATGATTTTCTGGTGATTCGGAAATTTATTGCGGTACGAAACAGTTGCCGTTTTCATTTTCGGATTTGAGAATATTTTTGAAACTTTTTCAATTTTTACAATGCTATGACAAATTCATTATCACGTCGTTGTTTTTTGGGCATGACCGCTGCGGCGGTAACATCAGCGGGTTTGCTTTCGGAAAACCAATTTTCTGTTGCACAAACTTCAGCCGCAACCCCATTTCCTTCGGAAATCTATAAGGCTCGGATTACCGGTGTTCCAACCGATGAAATTTGTGAAAAATGGAAAGCGGCAGGTTTTGCCGGCATGGAAGTTACTAAATGGAACGCTTCACCTGCTGAGGCACGGAAAAGTCGGCAACTTGTCGAGAAATACGATTTACGAATCCATTCTGTGATGCGGGGTTGGGCAAATTTCAATGATCCGTCAAAATATGAGGCGGATATTGAATCGGTAAAAACCGCACTTCGTGCGGCTTCGGCTTACGGTGCGGACACAATTTTATTGGTTCCATGCCGAGTTGGCGGTATAAAAATGCCGGAGGCGTGGGACTTTGACATTGACTTCGATCCTGAAACGCTAAAAGTCAAAACGGTTGCGGAAGGCGACAACACACCTTATGCGGATTACATTGCGGCGCAAAATCTTGC
>JAITDV010000182.1 GCA_031282385.1 Planctomycetaceae bacterium
CTCCGAGACCACCCCTAACCCCTCCGAAGGAGGGGAATAAGAATACGCCTCCGAGGGAGGCGAATAATTCCCCTCCTTCGGAGGGGGCTTCTTATTCCCCTCCTTCGGGAGGGGGCTTCTTATTCCCCCCCTTCGGAGGGGCTAGGGGTGGTTTCCTACAGGCTAGCGAAAAGGTCTATTTTTTTGGGATTTTTTGAACGTGTATTGAAATTGTTCAACTTATTATTGTTGATTCCTAATACTAATTTATTTAATTTCAAAACTTATCTTTTGATACTAATTACTGTTTGTAACATTTGATCTCCGGTTTGTGTTGATTTGCTGTTTAATTCGTATGCGCGTTGTGAAGTAATCATGTCAATCAATTCAACAACCGGTTTGACATTTGACATTTCAAGATAGCCGGCTTTGAAAGTTCCTGTTCCGTTTATACCTGGATCGTTTAGTATTGCTGCGCCTGAAGATTCAGTTTCACGGTACATATTTTCGCCGACACGTAACAAACCTTCCGGATTGATGAAGGTTGCAAGTTGCATCCGTTCAAGTAATTGCAGCGCGTCAACATTGCCGTCTTGTACGACATAAACGGAACCGTCATCTGATATTTGTACTTTTTGTACACCTGGCGGTATTGTGATTTGCGGTTCAAGGGGTCGTCCTGTATGTGAACTTCCAACAACAAGCATTCCATTTGAATTGATACTTAAATTTCCAGCGCGGGTGTAGAAAATTTCGTCGGTGAATTGATCTCTTACCCGCAAGAAACCTTCGCCGGCAATTGCGAGGTCGAGATCGCGTCCGGTTTCGGAGAGTGAACCTTCGGCGAAATTTGTCTGAACGCTTGTAACACGTGTACCGACTCCAATTGCGATACCTGTTGCCGCAAATTCACCGTCTATATCTTGTGAACCCGGATAACGCAGGTTGTCGTAGTATAAATCTTCAAAATTTACTCGTTGTTTTTTATATGCGGTAGTTTCGACATTAGACAAGTTGTGGGCAATGGTATTTAGTTTTTTTTCCATGCCGAGCATACCTGTACCGGATGAATATATTGTCTGAAATGGCATTTGAATAAAAATGTTATACTAAAACACACTTTAGAATTACGTCAACTTAAAGACATATTATACTGTTCGTACTATAAATTTCATGACTCAAGAGCGTAAAAGCCTCTTTCCAATAGGTAAGCAGGCAAAGGTGAAGGAAATTTAAAGTGTGAACAGTTTAAAATGCCGAATTCTGATGTAAGTAAACCAATAACTGCAAACAAAAATTAAAGTGTGAAATGTTTAAAATATCGTAAATAAATTATCGTAACGAAAATTATCATAGTATCAAATTGAAACCTCTATATTGTTCGTACTATAAATTGCTGGACTCAAGAGCGTAAAAAACTGCCTGCATTCCAATTGGTAAGCAGATGACGGCAAAAGAAATTAAAGTGTGAACAGTCTAAAACATACACGGATTAAGAGTTGACTAATTTTATGCAACTCTTAAAACGCGGGAGATGAGACTTCCGGTAGCTTCGTCTTGTGTTTGAATCATTTTTACGTTTGTTTCGATAGCGCGTGAGGCGATAATCATTTCGATCATTTCGGTTGATGGGTTTGTGTTTGACATTTCGAGATGTCCGTCTCTTACTCTTTCGCGTTCATTTGGTTCTATTTCGGAATATAATTGTTGTTCTTCGGGAGCGTCTATTCTGTAAACGTTTTCGCCGGTTTTTACTAATTGTCGGATATTTGTTGGTTTTACCATTGATATTTGTTGCAATCTCCCTACTCCAACGTCTTGTATGACATTATCATCAGTGATGCTCCATGTTTTTGAATTTGGATCGGCAAGTGCAACAGGTTCTCCGTCAATGTCGAGTAATTGAAATCTGCTTCTTCCCCATTCGGCAACAAAAGTTCCGTTGCGGTCAACTTGAAAAGAACCTGCACGAGTTAGAAAAATTTCATCGTTTGCCATATCTCTGACACGAAACCAACCTTCACCTTGAATAGCAAGATCAGATTTAGTTTCGGTCGGTTTGATTGGACCTTGCGCAAATTCAGTGCGAGTACAAATTGTGTGAACGCCTCCGCCAATGTCAGTAATCAATCCTGTACCAAATTCAATTTCGCCGATAGCAATCGATTCGGAATGACGCGCCATTTGAAGTGCAAGTTCACGTTTGAAACCCGGTGTTTCAACATTGGCGATGTTATTGGAAATCGCCGCAAGCCTGTAATCTTGCGCTAATGCACCTTCGGACGAAATGTATAAACCGTATGACATTGTAAAATTTAATTATTAGATAATCCAGTCAAAATAAATACGGACAAGTAAAAACAACCTTAAACGTTTTTGAATTTTCGCCGTTCAAGTAATAGTAAATCAAAATCAAAGTACATTCGAATCGGTTATGACGATTATTCTCATTAGAAAAAATAAGAAAAATAACCAAAATTTACTGATTATTTCATATTTGCGTTTTTTAAATTGTTCACACTTTAACCGGATGTTCCCTTTTATCGGGGCAAGACTTTCCTCTGTCAGTAATTAGACCTTTCCGGTAACTTGTAGGAAAACCGCCATTGACTCCTCCTCGACCACCCCTGACCCCTCCAAAGGAGGTGAATATTCGCCTCCGAAGGAGGCGGATTCTTATTCCCCTCCTTAGTACGGCCGAGGGG
>JAITDV010000184.1 GCA_031282385.1 Planctomycetaceae bacterium
TCTCCTACAGGTTAGCGAAAAGGTCTATTAATATTTATATTTCTGAAAATACGTTTCTTAACGATCTTGCCGCCTTTTTTAAATAAAGGGTTTAGTTGGTCTTATTGTTTAATTTTTCTTTGTTTTGATTTCTTCGATGAACGCTTTTTTGAAATTATTTTTTGCGTTTATGCCGCCAATGTCGGGAGTGCGGAATACGGATACTTCGGGAAGAACTGATGTTTTATTAAATTCAAGCAATTTTTTAAGATTATTCTTTTCAATTTCTTCCATTTTATTACGTTTACTTAGGTAATATTCGTATTCCGCTCTTTGGTCGTCGTTCCAAATATTCGCCTCCGTGTACGAACCGCAATACGGCACCGCTAAATCAATCCAACACGCCAAAATCTCAATCTCCTTAGGCGACAATTTTACATCATGATGTCCCGCTTCCAGATTTGAAATCAATTTACTCTTTAACGAACCAGTGTAATATTCACTTGCAATAGCAGGCGAAGTAGGCGTACTCGGTTTTATCATTGGCGGTATTGATTGAACATTCATCCAATTCACAATTGCGTTCGGTCTGCCTTTTTGGACAAGATTTATGTAAGCCTCGCTGAAATCGCGTCCGGCTCTGTTGAATCTTTCTTTGGGTTTCGGTTCATAACGTTTTCCAAGAAGACTAAACGGAGCATTTGACCCATCCGCAAGTTTTTGACCTTCGCCCTTATGACAAGCAATACAATTCTTGTCCAAAATCGGTTGCACATCCAATGGAAAACTGAATCCGCGATTCGATGCGACAAGCGGAACCGGTTTTTTTGGCGCACTTCGTAACGCGAGTTTTGAAACGGGCGTATCTCCGCCTTTGTTGAATGGAGTTTCATTTTTGTTTTCATGGCAACCGATACATGAGAACAATTCCCCTGGTTGCAATGTTGACCAACTTCGCATTGTTTGGACAACTTTACCTTTTTCATCAAGCATTTGGAAATAAAGCGGAGTTCTTGCCGGTACTTCAAAGAATGCCGAGCCATCTTTTTCTACCGGCACATTACCGATAACACGTTTCACATCCCAAGAGCCGTTGTCAATTGATATTGGAGTTGACACTACTGCGGAGCCGGCAGGTCCGCCGTTACCGTTACTGTGAATTCCAGCCGCACGAAATTCCAACGCAACAATACGAATCGATTTAATGGTTCCGCGTTCTACGCCTTTAAGACCTGGACCTTCGTAAATATCTTGAACGTAATATTGTCCTGTTTCTTTGGCGTAATCAACTGCGGAAGCCCGCAATGTCGGAATTTTACGTTGGGCAAGCGGAATTTGTTGACAACACGAAATCGTCGGATCAAACGCAAGCAATTCCCTGTTACCATCAATATCTGTCAAATAAACTCCAAACGGTACTGGATAATTGTTACCTTTGAAACCTTCCGGTTGATATGTTACTAGATAATGAGTTTCATCAATTGCGTAAGGGTATTGGAATTGATCGCCGCCTTGTCCGTATTGATCGACTTTCATGGGTTTGGTTACTTGTTGTGGGGCGATTAATTGTACGCCTTCGGCTTCTTGTATTCCTTTGCTGCGATCTATCAGAATCAATTTACCGCGTTGGTGTGTGTGGTGTCCGCTCGCAATTGCAACTACTTTTTGCGAACCTGGAATCATTCGGGCGTGCAGTATTGTTGTGGGAAACCAAGAGTTGTTACCGTAGAATTCGGTCTGTGCGGTTCCGTCATAGTTCATTTGAAAAAGTGGTTGCGGATAAAGTTGACCGCGATCATTGTAATCCCACCGCGTGTATAAAATACGTCCGTCTTCGGTTGTTGTCGGATAATTTGTGTGAACTTGATCGAATCCGATTCGCCGCATAAAACGTCCTTCGTTGTCCATAATGTAAAAATTACTGACTTCCGTCCACCAGCAATCGACGATTTGAGTGCAACGTGTTGAGGCGAAAATTACGTCGCCGTTGGGCAAACAGCATGGTTCAATATCTGCGAATCCTTTACCATGTGTCAATTGCTTTATATTTTTTGACGCAATATCATATTCGTAAATATGGAAGTCATCATCATTATCATTTTGCCGCATTGAAAAAATAATTTTTTTACCATCGTATGAAACATCGGGATCGCGGAGAATACCAGTTCGGGTATCGTGTAAAATTTCAGATGTTACAGTTCCGTCGGCGTTAATTTTCATCAGACAAAGAGTTGCACCGGTTCTCCAATCGCGGTTATGTCTGGCTCTTTCCGGCATTTGTGCATCTGTAACATTTTCAGTGTAAGCGTAATGACTGCCGCCGAGAATACAATGTTTTGTGTAAATAAGCTGCGGGAATTTATTGGTCAAAACAGCAATCCGTTTAACTCGCCGCAAGTTTGCCGCCTCAAGGTAAAGAGATTTCCATTGCGGATTGTTACCTGTTAATTTTTGATCCGATAATTGTTTGAATTTTGAGTTAATTTTTTCTACTTCATTTTTTACTCCGAGTTTTTCGAGGTCGGCGATTACTTTTTTGATAAGTTTGGTTTCAACATCATTATTTTCCGCCGAAGTAAAACAACCCGAAATATTCAATCCAATATCTTGATACAACCAATCGGTATGTAATCTTTCAATTGGAAATGCCGGTTGTTGTGCAAAAAGATTATTGGCAGCTATCATCAAAAACAATACCGTAATTGATAACGCAATTTTAACAATCGTGGAGGAACGGAGCGAATCCGTTTTAGGTTGGTTAAATATTTTTCTCATGATTTTTTAATTTAAGTTAGGGTTTCAATTTGGTTAGGTTTAAACTGTTCACGCTTGAAATTTCGTTTACCGCCGCCTTATTACCTGTCGGAAGCAGGCTTTTACGCTCTTGAGTCCCGCAAATTATAGTACGAACAGTATAAATTGTTCATGCTTGAAATTTCGATAACCTGTATGCAAGTTTACATATAGTTGATTCTTTTATATTACAGAAATCTAAAGTGTGAGCAGTTTATAAAGTACATTGTAACTTATATCGACAATAACGATTCGTTTCACAATCAAAAAATGCCTCTGTAAGTTTCGCAGTACCTCAAAAGCCGGTCAAGATCAGCATTGTACCTGTCTCGAATAAACTTTACAATCCCCCTTATCCTCTCCACAAATAATCTTTCTTTTCACCTAAAATTTGTTTTTGTCACAGAAATACGACATGAAAGAATTTACTAAAATTCGAGATAGAATTGTCTATTCAACATCAGGCGGGGCGGTATTATTACCAATATTTCATAAGGGAACTTCTAAAAACTCATTTTGTCCACGAATCTCCACTAATTTTCACGAATAAAATAATATTGCAGCGGGATTAGCGTTTTGAGTTGATTAATAAATAAATAAATCTATATTCGTAACTATTAAGTAGCAGGATTCTATTCTGTACAAAATAGGTTTTTAGAAGTTGCCATAGGTCAATTACAATTATTGATTGTGCCGAATATTTTCGTTACAATAAACAGTAAATTTGCCCAACATTGACTGCTTCAAACCCATTAATTTAATGCACAAAACGACATTTTACAAAAGCTCAGTTACGAAAAAAATTTTTACATATATTGACACGTTGCAAATTCGGCTTATACTTCCACCGCTTCCTTGTTGATCTGACCCTTGACAACACTAACCTCAAACAACAGTTTTTTTCGGTTTTATTCTTTTTTTTCTGTGTAACTATTCAACACAAACGATGAGAAGGGATGAAATACGCCGAAAATATTTTATCGGTTCACAGTTTAATTTTCGATAACTCACGCAGGTTTAGGTTTAGCAAAGTTCGTTTTAACGCCTTTGTACTACCGAATTCTAAAATGTGTTCGATATAGAAAGTTTGGAGATATAAAAGCTAAAACGGGATTTTCGATAGTTAATTCCGATTTACCGAAAACTCAAATATGAACAGTTTATGAAGTTTTTCTGCGTTTTTTGAGCGGGAATTATTTTGTGTTCTGTTATTAGCGATTCTGCTGTTTGCGATTCGGGTTGCGTTGTGTGATTGTACTTTATTTATGGGCAATACTGTCCACCCGTGTGAATTCGGGATTAGGCAATAATTATTTAATTGCAAAAAATGAAATCTTTTATCAGACATACTGGAATAGTAGTTCCGATGGACAGGAATGATGTTGATACGGATCAAATTATTCCTAAACAATTTTTGAAACGAATAGAAAGAACAGGATTCGGTAAATTTGCTTTCTACGACTGGCGTTACAAAGATGATCAGTTTTCACCGGATCCTGATTTTGAATTGAACAAGCCGGAATTTCAAGGCGGTACAATTCTGTTGACACGTTGTAACTTCGGATGCGGTTCAAGCCGCGAACACGCGCCATGGGCTCTTGACGATTATGGTTTCCGTGTTCTTTTGGCATCCGGTTTTGCTGATATATTTTACAATAATTGCTTCCAAAACGGTATTTTGCCAATCAGACTCTCCGAAACAGTAATCGACGAATTGTTCAAATGTGAAGCCGAAAGGAGACCGTACAAGTTGACGATTGATCTTGAGAGTTGTTCTATTTCGGATAACAGCGGATTGGTGATACCATTTGCAATTGATTATTCAAAAAGACGAAGGTTGCTAAACGGACTTGACGACATTGGAATTACATTAAGCCGAGAAGATAAAATCACCGCATACGAAAAATCAAACGGGTTACTGTAGAAAATTCTAAAAATATATTCTTAAACTATTCACACTTGAATTTTCCTTTACCGCCGCCTGCTTACCACTCGGAAAGCAGGCTTTTACGTTCTTGAGCCAGGCAATTTATAGTACGAACAGTATAGAAGTTGCCTTATAACAATTTTTAGCGCGAACATTAGAATATTTTCGAATCTTCCTACGTAATTAATGTCGTCTTTCATTTTTTCAGTGTCAAAAATAAACGATTTCAATATTATCAATGTAATCATCAAATAAATTCCCGACAAACAATAATTCATACAACGAAATTAATAATGACAATTATATCAAAAACCGACAAAGGACAAATTATCGTAACGATAATTATCTTGGTAATTACTTTCTTGTCAAATTTCGCAATTGCCCAAAACAAACCGGCGCCGCAACCTGAACCGAAAGTTCAACCAATAGCGGGTCTCAGCGAAATTTATTGTCGCTTTAATCTCGGATGGCGAAGGCGGAGCTTGGGTTGGTACTGAAGATGACGGCGTTTTTCGTTACAATAATGTTGACGGAAAAATTACTCAATTCACCACAAAAGACGGTCTCGGCGGCAATAACGCTTACGCATTGGCAATCGATAAACTTGGGCGTTTGTGGGTTGGTCATTTGAATTCGGGCGTTTCAGTTTACAACGGGAAAGATTGGAAAAATTATGATGTTGTCGATGGTCCAATTGGCGAAAGAATTTTTGATATAAAAATTTGCCCCAAAGACGGCGACGTTTGGATGGCAACCTCGGCAGGAATTTCTCGTTACAAAATTAATAAAGACGAATGGGAACATTTTACTCGTGAAAACGGCTTGCCCGAAGATCAAGCTTCTGTTCTTGCGTTCAAAAATGACGGAACGTTAATTGTTGGAACGCAATGTTATGGCTTGGCGATTTTTAATCGTATTGCAAACGGCAATTACAAATTTTACCAAAAAATTGACGCGCCGGAACGTTTTGGACCTGGGAATTGTAGTCCTGTTCCGCTTGAGCCGCGTGAACCGCTTGATCGTCGTCATCCGCTTAATGGTCGTTTGTTGTCAAATTTAATTAACGATATTATTGTAACGAAAAATACCGACAAAGAAACGATCTATGTCGCAACCAACGCCGGATTCGTCAAGATGAACGATCAATTTAAAGGGTTGTCATTTTGGCGCGGTCGAGATTATGCGGACAAGGTTCGAGGACTTTATGGCGGCGCGCCGAAAGGTTGGCAACAAGCGCCGAAGGAAATTATGGATCAATTGTTGCCGGAAGATTATTTGACTTGTCTTGCCGAAGACGAACAAGGCGTAATTTGGCTCGGAACGCGACAAAACGGAACAATGCTTGCCGACGCTATTTCCGGCAAAAAATCTTACGGCACAATTAAGGCAATGGGTTATCCTGATAATTTCGTAACGAAAATTCTTTGTCTTTCCGGCGGCGAATATTTAGTTGGTTTTTATGGCGGCGGAGTTGTTAAGTCTATTAAACCGTTTCGACTAGTTGATCGTAAACTTGAGAAAACAAGATTTAACATTGCGCCGACATTTTCCGTTACGAAAAAAGATTTCCCAAAATTGCCGTCGCCAATTAAACCGCTAACGGCGGAAGAACTTCGTGCAATGTACTACAAACTCAAAAAAATACATCACCAATCAAAACCGCCTAAAGTTTTAGCGTTAAACGATGACTGGCGAACTCAAGGCGATTGGATAGATCGTTATGGTCGGCACTCGGCAGTGCAATGCGCTATGGCGGGCGGCGGAGATTTTTTTGGCGGCTATTTTTTACATGAGATGGAATCCTGCGCATGGATTGGAAAAAATTATAGACAAAAAAACGATCAAATACGCCGTTGGATTCATTGGTTTACATCAAATGATAAACGGGTACTACAATGCTTGTGGTCTGGTGGAAGAATGCAAGCAGAGTGGGATGATCATAAAGAAGCATACCCGATGTCGCTTGATGGTCCGCATATATACAGTATGTATAAAGTACCTCAAGGAAAGTATATTTTATCATTTTATTTTTTTAATAAGGATGGTCACGATGGAGCAAATCGTTTACGCGATTGCGTTATATCTGTCAAAACGATGAAACTATCGAATGAACTTTTTGAAAAACTTGGCAACAAGGGAATCGACGCAGAAAGAGAGTTTATCAATGCTCGTTCAAACATAACAACCAGAGTCAATAATTTTTGGGGCGGCGTATATAAACGTTTTTTAATTGATGTCGAAAAAAACGAATATATAACTGTACAAATTAATGCTAACTATTCATTTAATACAATTGTAAGCGGAGTTTTTTTTGATCCGGTCGGTAAATTAAAATCATTGAATTATGACACGCAATCTCATCAATTGCGTCAACCCTCTAAATGGGTAACTATATTGAATGACGTATCAGCCGATAGTTGGTGGAGGGTTAATATATTGGATCAGTCTTTATGTTTACGCGATAATAATTCTGCATGGTTTTACACGAAAGGTCGAAAATATATTTTGCCAATTACTCGATCATTAGTAGAGATTAAGGAAGGAGTTCCACGATCACCTGTCGTAATAGATAAAAAAGACAAGGAGATAATTCGTTCTGATGTTGGATCGTTATTGCGTGAATTGCAACTTTTTGAAATTGCTGATAAAGTTGATTTTACAAGCACAAAATATGAGTTGTATGGATGGGAAGGTCGTACCGCGCTGAGAAGAGATAAAGTACATACGTATAAATGGAATTGGGAAAAATTTTATTAGTTTTCTAAACAACAAAAAAACAATGAGACATGGTAGTTCAAAAATTTACGTTTAACAGGCAAATAAAGGCGAATTTTAAAACAAAGAGAGGATTAAAATGAAATGGTTATCGTTTGTGGCGACAGTTATTACAGTTGGCGTGACAGTATTGTCTTAATTGTCTTATGGTGAAGTATTCGCAAAAAAAGTCAGTGTCGGGGATTATGTACTGACTGTTACATCACCAGATCCAGCATATATCCCGCCAATGCCGATAGTCTGCGGTAGCAATTCAACAGACTGTGTAACAACTTCATTTGGCTTCACAGGCGATTCACCCAGTGAATTCGTAAATAAATTAGTACAATATGGTCCAACAACTGGAAATGTAGTCATATCAGGTCATTTGAATTTAAAAGATAATATCGGTCCAACAGTAAAAAAATTTGCGCTTGATATAAACAAAGCGGAATTAGCGCTTGATAAAACATTGAACATATACAAACATGAAAAAATATATTCATTGAAAACGCACAATTGTGTTACAACGTGTTTATCCGTACTGAAAGAAGTAGGTATTACTACGCCGGATTGTGCTGTAGAAATTCTGATCAAGAATAGTAACACAGGCGAAAAAATAAAAACTACGATAATGTTACCGAGCGAGCTTGAAAAAAAATTGTAAGCCGCAGGTAACGGAATTATTTTGGTATTCAATAGGATATTATGTAGATTCGGCGTTAAAGCGACAGTTAAAATTTTTATCGCATAAAAGTAATAATATAAGATATTAAATTTTATTAATTTATTTTTATTCGATCTATTAAAGAAATTTTAGTTGATTGTTAATTTTATTGTATTGCTATGAAAAAATATATTTTGTTTACTTTTTTGGTTTTATTAATGTTTCTGTTTAATTTCGAATTTGTATTCCTAGCAGATGACTCGGAAGCAAACTTAAAATTTCCACAAGTTACGAATTCGTTGTCTTATGACGATATTTTGCAACGAATTGATTGGCTACAGCAAAACGCCAGAGCGGATAATTTTTATAACCTTTTGAAGCATCCCTTTTTTGTAACAGAAACTGATCCGCGATGGAATTTCGAGGTTTCTATTTCGTCAAAAATAAAAAAAGACAAAGTTTTTATGCTTGATACAGT
>JAITDV010000263.1 GCA_031282385.1 Planctomycetaceae bacterium
AGCAATCTCTTTTTGGTTGCTGAAAAACCGGAAATAACGGAGAGTTGATAGTGGAAAGTGAACTTCTAAAAAGACCATTTATTTAAACACAAATTTGTGCTACAAAATTATTGTCCCATTAGTCCTTAATGTCCCTATCGTCCTTGATGTTCTTAACGTTTTGTGTTTATTCGGCTTATTTTTGTTTCAAAAATATTTTGTGTTAAATTCATAACAATGGGCTGAAAGCCCAACATCAGTAACGTAGGGCATCGCCCTACGAAAATGATATAAACAAATTTTAGCCCTGAAAGGGCGTCATCACTGGAACTTTATTGTAGTAACTTTTTAGTGGTACACGAGGAAAATATTTTCGTAATATTTCAGTGGATTTTTTGTTTTGACTTTATTGATCTATTAATTTCTAGCCGCGCTAGCGGCGGCATGATGAATAACCGGCGGTGTAGCGCAGCGCAACCGCCGGAGATGAACCCCACAAACCTAAGCCCTGCAAGGGCGACATGATGAACGCCAAACAACTATGAAAATTTGATAATGCCGCCGCTAGCGCGGCTTGAATTATTGTTTATCATTTTCGTAGGGCGATGCCCTACGCTATTGATTCAAGGCTTTCAGCCTTATTTCAAAAACAACACAAAAAAATATTCCACTGAAATATTACTTATTTTTTGAGAAAATGGGATAAGGTAATAAGGTTATGTGTTGTTTTACTTTTGTTGCTACTAAGGTTGTTTTGTTAGAAAATCAGGTTGAAAAATATGGTTTGTTGAAACGAGGACAATACGGTTTTTGTAAATTCGGCTGAAATATTACGAAAATTGCCCTTTCAGGGCATAATGAAAACACTGTTTTGTGTTACAAAATTATTGTCCTATTAGTTCCTAATGTCCCTGTTCAACGATTGCTATCACGTTTTTTAATCAAGCAAAATTTCTTTTCGTGATCGAGCAAGGGTTGTTGATGTTCAACAAGATGTCGTAATTCTGCGGCGGTTTTGAGACTGTCCTTCATGGCGATTCGGGCTTCTTCCATAATTTGCAGGAGTTCCGATTCAAGTTTTTGAGTCAAATCCGTTCCTATGACGATTTTTCCGCTCGAATCGCCAACCAATTCACTGATTCGGGTTGCCGCTTCATTGGATGATTTTGCCAGTTTGCGAACTTCCTCCGCAACCACTGAAAATCCCGCTCCTGCCTTTCCAGCGCGTGCCGCTTCAATCGAAGCGTTGAGAGCCAACAAATTTGTCTGCCGCGCAATTTTTGAAACAACATCGATCACATCGGCAATTTCTCCTGACCCCACATTGATTTCGCGCATTAATCGGGCAGTTTCTTTGACCTGGTTGACCATTCCTTCTATTTCCCGAAAAAACGCCGATGTAAATTTTTCTTGTTTTTCTGAACGTGCTTTTGAACCTTCTTCGCTTTTCCTTAGTTCGTTCTCCTGTTTGTGGAAGCACAACTCCGGACGGGATAACTTATTGTACAACGCGGTAGCCATTTCCTGACACGAATGATAACCGCATGAGCCGCAATCAAAAATATCCGTATCATATTCTTTAAGAAGAGATTCCACATAAATTCGATCACATTGCGATGAGGTTGGTTGCTTTATTGTGTTGTTTTCCCGAAGATTCTGATAATGCCGATTGTAAATTGACGGTTTCCAATAGGCGTCGATCTGTTGATGAAGAACTTCGTAGTTATCCTCGGATTGGTATTTTTTCTGTTCTTCCTGATAGAGTTCTCGTAACGTGTTGCTCCGTTGCTCCACTAACGATTCCAACTCGTCTTGTGACGGCGATTTGCTCTGCACATGTATTGTGCCGGTGCCGGCATTGCAACCCAATTCGCAGTTCAGACAGTCAATCAGCAACGGATTGGTTTTGGCTTTTCGCGAAGCGTCCAAATGATCCAGATAATGATAAACACTGTGACCTTCAATTTTGCGAATATTCTCTTCAATTCCGGTTACTTCCCGCATTGCTGTTCGCATGAGACCGCCCGGCGTGGAAAAAAGAACGGCTCGTTCCGCTGCCGGATTATCGTAATCAGTCGGCTCAAATTGACCAAGATCAATTTTCTGCTCCTTCAAATAATCGTCCAAACGTGCCATCGTAACATTGTAATCGCCAAGTTGCGTTTCCTCAAATTCACGCTTTTTGGCAATACAAGGCGATATGACCACAATTTTATGATCGGCGAATTGGGTATAAAATTCGCGAATCATCTGAATGGTGTGAAGCATTGGGGTGTGCGCCGGAGCGAGATACGGAATTAATTCCGGTCGGTAAATCTGAATATAGGTTACGATTGCCGGACAAGGTTGTGCGATAACGAGTTCGGGATTTTTTGCCTTGATGTATTCAAGGTAAGACTTCACCGTCAATTCCGCACCAAAACTGACGTCAAAAATCGCTTTGATTCCAAGTGAACGAAGCCAGGTGTTGAATTGGAAATAACGTTCGGGAAAGTTAGCGGCAATCGCCGGCGCAACAATCGCAATCATTTTAATTCCGCGACGCAAATCATTGAGAAATTGTTCCATATCATCGATAATTTCCCGCGCGCCATGCGGACACGCCCGAATGCAAGAACCACAACCAATACATAAATTGTGATTCAGATCGATATGCTGTCCGTTACTGCCGTTATTGCAGAACCGAGCCGGACAAACACGAATACAGACATTGCAATTGAGACAACGACTTTCGTTGACACGAACAACAGGAGATAATTTTCTCATTGTGAGTATTTCTAAAAGTGTTCTAAAAAAACCTGCAGCATAATAAACACAAAAAAAGTCATCCTTGACAATTTATAGTAACTGTCTATCTTCTTTTCGGCAACAAAAGTAATAGACGATACTTTAAATATATTTTGTCCGAAAAGGACATTGAGAATCTCTAAAAATTCATTTTCAATCACTGAGTTTTTACACTGAGTTTTTATTGAAGGATTCCAGATCCCTAATATCCCATTTGTCCCTAATGTCCCTACACGAAAAACGTTAGAGACATTAGGGGCGATAGGGACATTAGGGACAATAATGTTGTAAGACAAATTTGCGTTTAGGCAATGCGTAACACTCCCGCCGTTATTCAAGAGTAAAAGAGATACAGGATTAAAGAGGAAATGATGAACGGAAAGACAAGAATTTTTAACCGATTTTTTAGACCTGCGTTATGGCAATAGGCGGGATAGACAGATAAAAGTATAGATTTGACAAAAGGTAATATTCAGTTGCCTAAGCCCTATCAATCCGCACAGGACAACATGGTTTTCCAAACGACTCGACGATTCCAGCCCTTATTTATCACCTTTCCCTTAGTAGCCAACAGTTCTCT
>JAITDV010000352.1 GCA_031282385.1 Planctomycetaceae bacterium
CAAGATGATTTTTTTCAATAATTGATAATATGGATCAAGGAGAAGTTGACATTCGGTGTTTGGCGAATTACAGGGCAGTTTCCATTTGCGTCGAAAATAAGCAACACTTGAAATTGATACATTAACAGGCAATTTTTCGATAATTTCACGGTTTGATATTGTTGGATTTTTTTTGACAATGCGTTCGATTTGTTTACGATATTGGGGAACAATACTGCGTTTCGGCAAGGTATTACAAGGTAATCCCCATTCGAATCGGCAGCGGGCAAATACAAGCGGAGCAACATCAATCGACAACTGATCCATGATCTTTTGATTCGAAATGCCGGGATTTTTTGCAACGATTTGTTCAATTTTTTTACGATAACGTTTTAAAATTTCCGGCGGATCATAGCGGCATTTGTAATTATATGGCAATCCCCATTTTTGCCGATATTTTTTCAATACCGCCTCGTGAATATCAATTTGTAACCGTTCACGAATTTCACGATTGCTGATTCTTGGATTTTTCTTGACCCATTGTACGATTTGCTTTCGATAAGGCTCTAAATCCCAAGTTGTAGGATTACATGGCAACTCCCACTTTTTGCGATAGCGGCTCATCGTCACTTTTGAAATCTTAACGGGTAATTGACCGCAGATTTCTTTATCGGTAATTTGGGGATTTTCCAAAACAAGTTTCTCAATAAAAGAACGTAAAGACGCATCTTTCGCTAGCGTAACCCAAGGCAATTCATGTTTGTTGCGATAATTTATTACGGTTGCATAACTCACTTTAATTGGAAGACGCCTTGCAATTTCCTGATTGGTAATACTAGGGTTTTCCCTGATCAATTTTTCAATTTGTTCACTGTAAGGATCGAGAATCGAATGATTTTTTCCATATAACGGGTTGCCAAGCAAGTTCCATTGGCGGCGTTTCTTGCTAAGGACTCCTAGACTCACTCGAATTGGCAAGCGTTTTTGAATTTCGATATTGGTGATTTGAGGATCATTTTCGACAAGTTCCTCAATCAATTCCCGATACGGAACCAGTACCGATTGGGGACGATATTTCTCTCCGTCAGGCGCCCCGGAAGGTATTCTTATCCCCAAAGGTAACCCCATTTTTTTTCGGAACTTTCTTATGGTACTCTTATCGACTTCGAGTTTTAACCGTTTTTTTATTTCGAGGTCTGTAATATTCGGGTCTTTTTCAAGGAGTTTCTTGATGCGGGGAAGAAAATGCATTAATTTCAACGGATTCTTGGGAGCAAGCGGAAGTTGTAATTTTTTCCTATATTTCGCAATAGTTGTGTTATCAATTTTGATTGAGAGCTGTTTTGCGATTTGCCGACTTGAAATTTCTGGATTTTTCTTGATGATGCATTCAATTTGATCTCGGCAAATATCTAATTTCGACACGGCATTGCTTGGCAGATTGAGATAATGCCGATATTCAGCAACCGTACTTTGGTTGACCCGAATCGGCAACTGTTCGGCGATTTTCCGATTGGATATTTTAGGATTTTTCTTAACCAGTTTTTCAATTTGTTTGCGATAGGGAGTCAGACAATGCTTTTGCATTTCATAACTTGATGACAACCCCATTGCTGCACGGCAACGATAAATATCTTGGCTTCCAACCGTAATGGGAAGCAGCTTAGCAATTTCCGAATTAGAAATTGATGGGTTATTCTCTACGATTTTCTTGAATAACGCTTGATAAGGCTTAAGTTTTTGAGGAATATTTTTTCTCATAAATATTGTTACTGTAGTTTGTACTGATGGAATATGGTAAAAACAATTAACTCAAGGAAATTTTGTAATATATTCAGTGGAATATTTTTTTGTAACTATTCAATCGTTTACTCCGAATACTCCCTTCTGCCTCCTCCGAAGGAGGGGAATTAATTCCCTTCCTTCGGAGGAGATAGGGGGTAAAAAATAAACTTCAATCTCCGAAAAATTCCACTGAAATATTACAAATCAACATTGTTACAAAAATATTAAAATTTTCATTTTCATAGAGTTTTTTCTCCATTTAATTTTTTTGTTAAAGTACAAACAGTTTATACTACTCGTACTAAATTTGCGAGGTTCCCAAGCGTAAAAGTCTGTTTTCCGATACGTAAGTAGGCGGCGGCAAAGCAAATTAAAGTGTGAATAGTTTAAAAGCTTGCCTGTTTTCCGACAAGTATGTAGGGTGGTAAAGCAAATTTAAAGTGTGAGCTGTTTAAACTGAATTTCCGTGTATTCCGTGTTCAATAATTATTTGGTCAAGTTAAAGTTGATGGTATTTTTTCCTTTTTTGACGGTTGCGGTGAGAGTGGAGGTTTTGACGTTTGCGTATTTTTCGGGCAAATGATGTTTCGGATTTGCCAAAGGTAAATTGTCTCCGAGTTGTGGGTTGACAGGTTCAACGATGTCTGAACTTGTCTATTCTGAAAATTTTAATAATTCTGTCAAAAATAGGTTTTTAGAAGTTGCCTAGTTACTTTTTGGAAAAAATAAAAAAATTTTTTGCCGAAATTTTTATTATCGTAACTTCAATTTAATTATCGTATTATAAATTAATACTTATTTTAATTAATAACTTGATAGGCGGGATTGGGAGATTTTTTTAGATAATTTAGCTTGACAATCTTTATGTTGTAAATTAGAATGTCGCCCCGCTTGCCTAAAGCGGTTTGTTTTTCTGAAAGGGACGACAAATTACTTTTGTTACGAAATAGTCGTGAGACCGTTATTTTCGTAACGATAAATTTTTTTTATTGGCGAGTTGATATTTTTTTGCTTAAAAGACGTTGGCTATCAACATTGTTTTTTGTTTAGCTTGATGTGCTTTTAGCTAACTGGGTTTTCAATACCGATGTGGTTTCGGTGTTGCCCGTAAATTT
>JAITDV010000436.1 GCA_031282385.1 Planctomycetaceae bacterium
CTTTTGTTGCGCTGAGTGCCAAGTCGCGGGCTTCGCTTGCGCCTTGTGCATTTGCCCGTGTCTGGCTGCTGATTTCACTCATTGAGGCGGTGATTTCCTCTAAACTCGCTGACGATTCCTGAGCACCACTTGACAATGTTTGCGCTGCTGATGAAACTTCACCTGAACCTGTAGAAACTTGCTTTACACTATCGTTTATTTCTGCCAATGCTTGATTTACTTGATTGAGCATTCTGTTAAGATTCTGATTCATTGTGTCAAGATGTCCTTTTTCTTTGACAGTTATTCGCCAATTACCGCTTGCAAGCGAGTTTGCCATTGAGTCAATAGAACGATAATCGGAAAGTACCGCACCTGCAACTCGCGCCATGTCTCCTATTTCATCATGTCTGCACAAAACTTCTGACGGTATATCCGTACCCAAATCGCCTTCCAACACAACATGATTCATTGATTCCATTGCAAACCTCAATCCGCTTGTTATATTTCGGCTCAAAATGTAACTAATAATCACACCTGCCAAAAGAGCAAACACCGAAACTACAGCAATCGCTCGCATCATCAAGTTGTTAACATCTTCAGCAACTTTTCTAACATTAGAAACTTGATTAAGAAGTCTCTTATCAATCCTAGTACGAATTTCATTCATTTTGCTAATATTTGAATTTTGTTTTTCATCAAGTTCATTCTGATTTTGGAGAATATCAAGATTCTCATTGAAACGGTTTTCCCATGTTGCTAGTGCTTCAATAATCTGTCGGTTTGTTTCTTTACCTTTGCTTGTTGTTAATTTTTCAGCGACAATTTTATATGCGTTATGCAATTCGATGATTGATTTTTTAATTGTAACCTTGATATCTTCCTTTGCTTTATTATCAGTCAAAGAAAAATACTGGTAGAAAAATCTACGTAATTCTTGTAACAAATATTGACAATGTTCACATTGCTGGAGTTGCAGAGTTCGGCTTTCGGAGATGAAACGTTGCCCATCTATTTCTCGAGATTCTTGCGGCGTTACCATTACGGCTTTTATATCGTTCGACAGCGATGTAAGTTTGTCTCCGATAAGAACCGCACTAATTACAAGCTCTGCCACTTTTGTTTTACGTATTCTTTCTATTTCATACCACCTTAGATCGTAATCGACAAATCTATCATATTCATTGATGATAGCTTCCATGTCTTTTCTATTTTCATCATGTCTTGTACCTTGTAACAAGGGTAATAATTCATCATAAGTCTGTTTGAGCCGTTTATCGAGTACACTTCTGCTTTGGCTATATTTTTCGTCGCGGAACATTACGCCCAAAGTTGCTTCTAACCTCGCCTCATACGTCAAAGTCTGAATAGCCGTACTTCCTTGCTTCACTTCGGCGAGATGCATTGCATCTGCTGTTTTTTCTGTAATTTGTGTCACTCCATAATACCCCAAAAATGCAACTAAGACTAGCAAAGAAAGGACAACAAAAAATCCTACCATCAATTTAGTACCAATTTTAAATTTGTTAAGCATGTTATTTTTCTCCTTCAATATATTGTTAAAGGTTAGCAGCGGTATATAACACTAACTAAACTGAACATCGTAAAATCACTTTAGAATTTCGGTGATACAATAGTATCGAATCAAATATTTCGATTGGTAAGATGACACGAAGTACCAACAATTTTTCAAGTGTGAACAATTTTCAAAATGCCAGAGCCCAAAGAAAATGATCCTGGGTTCAATATTTAATTTGGATCGTTTTCACTTTGTAAACGTGAATTGTAACCATTTTGTTTACCGCTCTATTGCCGATGTAGTTATTGACCTGCAAAACGCTTTGCAACCAGATCAACAACCTGAATCAATCGACAGGGGCAAAGTTTTATCAAAACCTTGAATAGTTGTCTAGTCCCCAACAATTTTTTTTCTACTTCAAAAAACATCATAAATAATCAACGCAACTATTTGCTATTGATCTTCTCAATAAATTTACTTTGCACCACCGAGAATAAAAAAATAAAAAACCAAGAAAAGTGCAATACTTCATTAGAACTAAACTTTTGCAAACGCCGTTTCCTACTTCAAATTAAGGGGCAAGAAGAGTTTTACCGATCACGATTTATTTTTTTATTACGCTAAGTATTGATTTTATTCATGAATGATAACAGCAACTTCAACTTTACCCTGAAGGGTAGGGTGTGTAAAATTGGTCTTGACTTACTTCACCAACCCTGTTAAGATGCATTTCATTGATGTTTTGTTAATTAGGAGTTACAAAAAATCCAATAACCTTAAACATGAAGGTAACAATGAAACCCCAACAGAACTCAAATTAGAAAAGAAGTTGGTCAATTGCCAAGAGAAATTACATCAAGCCAACCAATAAGTCCACAAATTGAACAAACGTAATCGCGAATTGAACAAACGCAAAGATTATTAACTGTTCACACTTTAAATTTCCTTCACCGCCGCTTGCTTACCTATCGGAAATCAAGCTTTTACACTCTTGAGTCCCGCAATTTATAGTACGAGCAGTATACAAGTCCAAAACTAAGGAACTAAACAAAGAGCTCAAGGCAACTTCTGAAAACCTATTTTTGACAGAATTATCAAAATTTTCAGAATTGACAAATTTAGACAATAAATTTATTTTATCCACGAATTTACATGAAGTTGCACAAATTATTTAATTCGTGAAAATTCGTGGACAAAATGAGTTTTTAGAAGTTACCTTATGCTATCAGTGATAATGCCAGTATTCTTTGTAAAGCACTTTCTGATCATCGCCATATTCATATTCAAGATGTTGGTAATACGATTGCTCTTTTTTTGGAGCATGTTTATAAAGGAGCATGTTTATAAAGAGGATACACTTTTTCAGGAGATGACGAAAGAGATTGCGGCGGTTAAATCTCGTGAAGTGATGCGTCCGACGACTTATTTACTTCCTCCCAAACAACGTACCATTGCTCGTTTTATGAATAGA
>JAITDV010000570.1 GCA_031282385.1 Planctomycetaceae bacterium
TACAAGTAAATATAATCAATAAAGGATTCGGAAATTTTGTTTGCTCACAAACTTGCCGAATCCTGCTTTCGTTTACTTTTTTCCGTTGTTAAAAATTGGCAAACTCTACAAAATTGATTATACTCTTTTCACTTTAAGATAACTTTTTTACAACGTAAAGTTATGTTTTTCTATTTATACACTCCAAACTTTAACATTCGGTTTTCATTGAGTAATTATACTGTTCGTACTATAAATTGCGGAACTCAAGAGCATAAAAACCTGCTTTCCAACAGGTAAGCAGGCGACGGTAAAGGAAATTTAAAGTATGAATTGTTTAAAGTTTCCTATTACTTAAATAACGGACCGGAACTATCACCAATTCCGCCTTTTAATGGTTCATTTGCAACGGTTTGTTGTTGCTGTTCGGCGGCAGCGGAGTTGTTATTTTTAGCATCGGCTGTTTGGGTTGCGGCATTTTTCTCCGCTTCTTCTGCCCATTCTGCGCGTTTGCGGGAAAGTCCGATTTTGCGTTCGTCCGGATCAACTCGCAAAACCTTAACCTCTATTTCCTCACCAACCTTGACAACATCTCCCGGATTATCAATCTTGTGATTCGCTAACTCCGAAATATGGAGCAAACCTTCCAAATCTTCTTCAAGATTGATGAACACGCCAAAATTTGTAATTTTGGTAACAACACCTTTTACCATTTGATTTGGTTGGTATTTTGCCGGAATCCGTGTTTCCCAAGGATCTTCCGAAAGTTGTTTAAGCCCAAGTGCAATCCGATGATTCTTTTTGTCAATAGATAACACTTGACATTTTATCTTTTGCCCTTTGTTGACAACCTCATTCGGATGCGTGATCTTACGTACCCATGACATGTCGCTAATATGCAACAAACCATCAATTCCTTCTTCAATCTCAATGAACGCACCATAGTTTGTCAAATTACGTACCGTGCCTTCGACCACCTGACCAATCGGATACTTTTCGTCCACTCTGTCCCAAGGATTTTCTTGTGCCTGTTTAATTCCAAGCGAAATTTCTTGACGTTCTTTATTTATCATAAGTACAACTACTTCTATTGTGCTGCCAACTGAAAGAATTTCGCTGGGATCCGAAATACGTTTTGTCCACGACATTTCGCTGATATGAACCAACCCCTCTACACCTTCTTCCAGTTTGACAAACGCGCCATAACTCATCACATTGACAACCACACCTTTAACACGCGAGCCTACCGGATATCTTGTTTCAACATCCATCCAAGGACTTGCTGTTTTTTGTTTCAGACCAAGAGAAATCTTTTCCTTTTCACGATCAATACTAAGAATCACGACTTCAACATCTTGATCAAATTTAACCAACTCGTTTGGATTATTGATTCGGCCCCAACTCATATCGGTAATATGGAGCAAACCATCAATTCCGCCTAGATCAATAAACGCACCAAATTCGGCGATATTTTTAATTGTACCTTTGCGAATTTCACCTTCGCTAAGCTGATTCAGCAATGCTGTTCGCCGTTCTACACGTTCTTTTTCAATTACTGCCCTACGGCTGACAACAATATTACGCCGAATCTCGTCTATTTTTAAAATCATACATTGGACGTCCTTGTCAAGAAATTCACCGATGTCGTTGGGTCGTCTCACGTCAACTTGAGAAGCGGGCAAAAATACCGGAACGCCAATATCAACAAGCAAACCACCTTTGACTTTACGCAAAACATGACCGGTAACAATATCATTCTCCTTTACCATTTTCATCATGTTGTCCCATGCTTCAATTTTAGCTGCCTTTTTCTTGCTTAAATTGACCATGCCGCGTATTTCTTCGCCCGTAACTTCATCCTCTGCCTCTTCTATCAAGACTTTGATAACATCGCCGATTTTGGGGGAAACACCGTCTTCGTCCCATTCATGAAGCGGGACAACGCCTTCACTTTTATAACCGATATCAACGATTACAATTCCCTTTTCTTGCTCAATGCGAACGACCTTGCCTTCAGTGATCTGATTTGATGAAATCTCTTGACCTCCCCAGTCACTCTCTTCCATCAATGTACCATTGAGAGCTGCCTCTACCTGACTATCCCAATTCTCTTCATTAGAATCCAGTCCTCGAATAAGGTTTAGATTAACCACAACAAATTTCCTGCAAAAATAAAATGTTTTTCCGAAATGCCTACTCTGCCACGCAGCAGAGTTTCAAAAGGCTAAAATTCACTTCAATGTCGGTCTAATTACACAAAAACAGTCAATGTTATCCGTTATCTACTTCAATCTTGCCGCCATTTGCAATTCGTTACTAAATTAGAACGACCTCTTGCATTAGTCCAACCGTCAACCTCTAACAATAATCTACACAAGTTAATATACTCACATAGCCGCATACATATAACTCTAAATATTTGGGGCAAACTTATCAATCTGTGAACAATTTAGTAATTTGACAGCTATATTCTTTCGTCATTCCATTTCTTGACGTTTGACTCTTTATTCCTAACACCTCTAATCTCATACGTCAATACTACACCAAAAAATAAAAATATGCCGAATTTGACGGGTTAAAGACAAAAACCTATCGACCATTACAAGCCCGAAAATTTTATAACCACTTTACATCCTTGCAAGGGGGGGAGGGGGAGAAAAGAGTAAAAATATAGAAAAAGTTAAAAAAATGGAACTATTAAAATTAATACGCAAAATTTCCATAAAATCCGTATGAATTGATAGAGTTAAAATAGGTTAGGTACTATCGGATGATGTATTTCTTGTATGTTTGTATTGCAGTAATTGATTTTAGTTTTTTTGTGGGCAAAATTTTTTTCATTTTGTTGTTTAAGTAGCAAAATGAAAAAAGTCAGTTATAATTTTGGTTTATTTGAGATTGTAATTGGAGTTTACAATCCGGTTATGTTTAGAGTTTTAAACTGTTCACACTTTAAATTTCCTTTGCCGCCTGCTTACCTATCGGAAAGCAGGTTTTAACGCTCTTGAGCCCCGCAATTTATAGTACGAACAGTATGTATGAATTTAACTTACAATATTTTTTTGGATATTTAGCAATAAAATTTATTGAATAGACATAAATGTTATCGTACAAGATATTACGTAAATTGGAGAATTTTGATCGCCTTTCTTTTTTTGAGGGGATTGAGCTTTTGTGTTCTGATGAGCTTTCGGTTTTGGGATATTGGGCAAATGAGTTTTTGGGTAAGTTGCATTCGGACAAATTGGTGCGGACGTATAATATTGAGCGGAATATTAATTACACGAATATTTGTGTTAGCGGGTGTTCGTTTTGTGCGTTTTGTCGTTCTGTGAATTCGGCGGATGGTTATGTGTTGGATGACGAGATTCTTTTTACGAAGATAGCGGAAACGGTTTCTCTTGGGGGCAAGCAAATTTTGTTGCAAGGCGGTTTGCATCCGTTATTATCTTTTGAATGGTATGAGGATTTGCTTCGGCGGATCAAAGTTTATTTTCCTGATGTGAACGTACATGGATTTAGTCCGACGGAGGTAGCTTTTTTTGCGGATCGTTTTGGGTTATCGGACAATGAAGTTCTTTTACGTTTGCGGGCGGCGGGATTGGGGTCGTTGCCGGGAGGCGGTGCGGAGATTTTGGTTGATCGTGTAAGACGCGAATTGAGTCCGAACAAAGTTTCGGCGGAACGTTGGCTTGGGATTTGTCGGGAGTGGCATCGGTTGGGAGGTCGTGGTTCGGCGACGATGATGTTTGGTCATATTGAGACGGTTGGCGAGCGGGTTGAACATTTGTTGAGGTTGCGGGATTTGCAAGATGAGACGGGCGGGTTTACGTCGTTTATTCCTTGGACATTTCAACCGAACAACACGCGGATTTCTAATATCAAAAAGGTTGGTGTGTGGGAATATTTGCGGTTGTTAGCGGTATCGAGGTTATTTCTGGACAATTTCAAGACGATTCAATCGAGTTGGGTAACGCAGGGGTTGGAGATTGGAGTTCTTGGTCTTTCGTTTGGTGCGGACGATCTTGGGAGTGTGATGATAGAGGAGAATGTTGTTGCGGCGGCGGGAACTATACATCGCAGCAACGAACATGAATTTAGGCAAGTAATAAAAAACGCAGGATTCATCGCGGAAAGAAGAAATCAAACTATCGGGAGCTAATGATCAAGTGTTAGGGAAAATGAGGTTAGGGAAAAGGGAATCATTAAATTCAACTCATTCGAACAATAGGGATGGTTTATGAATAATGACTAAAGGGAACTTCTATACTGCTCGTACTATAAATTGCGAGACTCAAGAGCGTAAAAGCCTGCTTTCCGAGAGGTAAGCAGGCGAAGTTAAACGAAATTTAATGTGTGAACAGTTTAAAAACTTACTTTTTTAGACAAAAAAAATATTTGCAAGTCCTTATTTTTTAACGACGTTATTTTTGAAAAAACAAGATTTTTAGAAGTTGCCAATATATCATTGCAAACAAATCTTGCATTAAAAAGAAAAACAAAAAAATTTCTTTTCTGCGCTATTGTTGTTGTTGTATTTTATGTCGATTTATTTTATAATCGCCCGCTGACTTTGATTGAGTTGGGTTTAAGTTAGTTGCAGATAATTTTTGTAACGTAATTGTAGCCCGCAAATAAAATAAAATAAAATTTAACTCAAATCGCTACAGTCAATAGATTTAACACATAAAGTCCGGTCAACATAAAAATGAACATCCGTTATGACGCAATAACTCGCAAACACAACAAACCGCCGACTTGTTCATCGAATAGGGTCTCTCAAGTTTCTGTTTTAACTTTCAACGCCCGCTGTTCCTCGTATCCCGGATGAACCGCATCAACAAAATAAAAACATCGGTTTCGTCTGTTTTTTTACGGAGTTTTCTGAAATTTTAACCTATTCAAGTTGTGCTTTACGGTTGGCTTTCACGGGTGAAGGTTTCGGTTTCTTATACACAAATTTCAACTCATGTAACAATTTCGTCATACCGGCTACCGAATACTCCACGTTGAATGTAGTAGACCTTTTCTCTAACCTAAAAATACATCAACGCAACAAAAAACCTACAACGAAAAACCGCCTTTAACTCCTCCGAGACCACCCCTGACCCCTCCGAAGGAGGGGAATAAGAATACGCCTCCGAGTGAGGCGAAGAATACGCCTCCTTCGGAGGCGAATAATTCCCCTCCTTCGGAGGGGTCAGGGGCAGTAGTTTCAATTTAAGCGTTAAAATCTGATTATAACAAATGTTATATCGTTTAAGTAATTATTTA
>JAITDV010000589.1 GCA_031282385.1 Planctomycetaceae bacterium
AGAAAAGGTCTAATATTTGCAAGGTTTTAAGGAAAATCTCGGATAAAACAATAACTATATTGCAAATTATAACTCTAAATTGTAACCAGATAAGCCCAGAATTTATAGCACCAATTTCAGGGACAACTAGTTACTTAATTTGATAAAATATCACAATCGGATTATTCATTACAAACCTTACAATCTGTAAAGTAATAGTGATTTCATGCTAATTATTAAAAGTACGTATGTATTTTTTTTGACAAAACCGCTACAATATTAGCGTGAAATTAATTTAATTCTGAATGGAGTTGAAAAAGCTGATTTTAATTTAAGTGTGTTTTTTTTTACGCCGAAAGTTACCGAAAGCGTTTGGTATAATTTCCAATGTTTAGCTTCGTTGCGGTACTCGCAAAAAGAGGAATTTTTTAAGCGATTTACTCACAAAGTTGTAACTGTCTATTAAATGTAACGAAAATTATTGATGTTTAGCTTGAGGCAATGTTAACATTAAACTGTTCGCACTTTAATTTCGTTTACTGCCGCCTGCTTGCCTATTGGAAAGCAGGCTTTTGCGCTTTTGAGTCGCGCAATTTATAGTACGAACAGTATATATCCCAAACGTTTCACTGATTCACCGCAGCTGTTGCTTCAACACGCGTTGAATCTGTACCGCCTGACATCGGCGAGTTCAATCGGAAAAATTTAACGGAGATTACAAATGAAAGCAATTATTGAGACTTTAAAAAACCTCATGCAAATCAGTAATAAAATTGATTTACTGATTCTGCTTACTTTGGCAATGTTGATGCCGACTTTGCCGCTTGTTGTTGGCAACACGGAAGTTAGCAATGGAAAAGTTGACAAGACCAACATGAAAACAGAAAACACGTCAGTTGAATACGACTTCTATACGTTGCCCAATGAAACCGCCAGTTATGTTGCTCTTGGACTCCGCGTCAACCCGACGCTAACTCTTGCAGAACATGAAGTAGTATTTCTTGTTGACACTTCCGCAAGCCAGTCAGGTCAAATCAGAACCGATACAATCGATACTCTTAAAGCAACTATAAATAATTTGCCCGAAAATTCCCGGATACAAATTCTTGCAATGGATGTCGATACAACCGCACTCACACAATCATTTGTCAACAAAGATTCAACCGAACTCGCAGAAGCGTTGAAAAAGTTGCAGCGCCGTGTACCGCTCGGCGCAACCGATCTGAGCAAAGGCGTCGAAACTGCACGAAATACTTTTAACTCCCCAAACGCCAAGACTGCTAAACGAACAGTTGTATATCTTGGCGATGGACGAAGTATGGCGAAAAGTGTTGATATTCCGTTTTTTGCAAGCGAAGTCAGAAAGTATGTAGATCAAAAAATTCCGTTTACGGCTTGCACAATCAGCCCTATTTCAAATAGCGGTTTGATTGCGGCGTTCGCAAATCAAACCGGCGGTAACCTCATAAATTTTGCCGCCAATACTAAAAACGCAATTGATAATGCTCGCCGAACCGCTGAAGAAAAAAACCTCAAGGAAGTTGCGTTACAAGATATTGGAGCAGTTACCGGTAAGCAAGTATCCGATTCTATTACTGCAACAGTTGTCTGGGTTGATCAATCGTCTTATGCTTTCCCCGATAGTTGGGAAATGTTTCCGGCAAGTTTACAACCGATTCGCAGCGACCGTGAAACATTCGTTTTTGCCAAAACAGAACCGTCGGGTTTAAAAGCGTTCAACTTCAAATTGAAAGGCGGAACTGTTGACGGCAATGTTGATTTGGCATGGCAAATTGTTCCGAATAAAAATCAAATATTGTCCGACGGCAAAATTGTCAAAAACGGTAAACAATTTTTAGCCGGATTGGTTGAAAGTGCCGCTCGTGACGGCGGTCTTACAATACCGATAGTTGGTCGGGAATCATTTAATTTTATACAGAATGCGTTTCTGGAGGATATCGATATTCAACTCGACAAAGCAAAAGTATCTCTCGAAACAGGTAATCCAAAACAAGCCGTACCAATTCTTGAAAATGTTTTGAAACTTGATCCGGGTAATAAAATTGCGGTACGTTACCTTGCAGTTGCTCGTCACGATGACGCCAATAATACGGTAACTTTTGCTGGCGATTCCGATCCGGTTGCAATTCTTAATAGTAAAAATGAAAACACCGCATCCGCTCCAGCCAAATTACCGGCTATGGTGGATACTTCAATAATCGAAAGATCAATTTCTGCACAAAAAGTACAAAACGAAGTGAATGTTTTGCTCAATAGAACCTCAAAAATAATGAAAACCGATCCCGTCGGAGCAGAACAAAATCTACGCTTGATGATGACTTCAATTCGCGAAAATTCAACATTAGAACCAAATCATCGAAATATGCTGCTTGACAGACTCGGTAACGCATTAAGACAAACAGAAAATGAAAAATTTCATAGTGAAATGATAAACTCGCGAATACAAGCCAATCAATATATTGAACAAATTAAAGCTGAGAATATCAGCGCAATTGAAGAATCAGACGCGCGGGCAATACAAATTTTCAATCGCTTTAACGCCTTGATGAATTCAGGCGAGTACAAAACCGCAACATCTGTAGCCGAAACAGCAATGCAAATGTTGCCGGAAGCAACCGCTCCAACAACAGCACATCGGCTTGCAATGATGACTTCGTACATTATGGAGTACAACGAATTACGGCACAAACGGCATGTCGGTTTTATTGAATCTTACATGGTGCTTGAGCGGTCATTTGTTCCGATTCCAGAAGAGCCGCCGATTACGTATATTGATCCCGAACAATGGCTTATACTTAAAGAGCGCCGTAAATCACGTTACGAAGTCTCCGATCTCAAAGAAGTTTCCCCAGCAGAACAACTTATACGGGATGCGCTTGAAAAATCTATTGATATAACCGTAGGAACAAGCGATGCCGATAATACGCTTGCGTCGTTGATTTATCAGATCAAAAAGCAGACAAATGAAAAAATAAATATAAAAATTGATCAAAAATTGATAGATGCCGGAGTAACGAGCGGGACAGTGATTGCAAGTGAACCGGTAAGTTATCAAGGCGTAAAATGCCGTAATGTTCTAAAGTCAATTCTTAGTGGTATTTCTATAGATAGTGTAGCACACTGTATTGACAACGAAGTTCTGTTGATTACCAGAGCCGAAGAGGCAAAAAGGAGGATGACTTCTAAAGTTTATCCAATTGGTGATCTTGTTATCTCTCCGCAGCCGATT
Source organism: Planctomycetaceae bacterium (assembly GCA_031282385.1). Lineage (GTDB taxonomy): Bacteria > Planctomycetota > Planctomycetia > Pirellulales > Thermoguttaceae > WRKP01. Next base: position 3,230 of record JAITDV010000589.1, read on the forward strand.
GGCGGAATGGGCATGGGCATGATGGGCGGAATGGGTATGGGAATGATGGGCGGAATGGGTGGAATGATGGGCGGAATGGGTGGAATGACGGGCGGAATGGGATACGGCAATGGAATGATGGGCGGAATGGGATACGGCAACGGAATGATGGGCGGAATGGGCATGGGCAATGGAATGATGGGCGGAATGGGCATGGGCACTGGATACTATAGTATTCCTAGCGAAGTAAATCATACTGACAATAATATTCGTAACAATAAAAAAATCGTTGAAAAGAACAACGAATTTGATCGCGGTTTGATGTCTATTCCAGCTGAAAGTATTAAACGAACAATTATCTCCAATCCTAAAAACACAACTGCGAATCCAATTTCTGTTACAAAAAATCCGTCAGTTACGAACAGTAACAGAAACGTGAATCGTGATTCGGTAGTAGTTGCCCGTGAAAATAATTCGGAATTGCCCGCCGTAACTGCCTCGGCTTCTACAACTTTGAAACAGCCGCGTATTGTTACGGACAAGGGTTGGGGCAGTACGGTTGCAAGTCAATCAGTTTCTTTCTCCGAGCGCGGAATGGAGGTTGTCAAAAATGCAAGAGCGGCTGATGATATTGTGGTTTTTTGGGAGACTTTTTTTGCAAAGAATGAGGTTGATGAAAATTATATTCGTGAGATTGTCGGCATTTTTAAGGACGACTTAAATCCCGCTAATCCGAAAGAGAGACGGATTAAAGCGGCAGAACAACTCGTCGGTTTAATTGAGTCGGCAATACTCGCGGATAAACTTTGTCCTTGGATGTATGAAGTGTTGGCGTTGTCTCTTTATGTTAAGGGGGCGCCAAAGGCTGAACTTGAGCGTGCGGTTTTGTCGGCTGCGGATTTTTGCAATGACGTTGAAGATTTGATGAATGTTGCAATGTTTATGCAAACGATAGGTTTGTTAGATCGGGCATTTGTATTGTTTTGGCAAGCGTTGGAGTCGGCGTCGCCGCAATTTGAGTATTATGCTGCGGCGTTCAGGTTGGCGGAGAGTATGTATTTACGCGACCGCAAATATTTGTCCGAACAACAAATCAAATTCAGTGAAAGTGCGCTTTGTATGGCGTCGCTTGCAATTATTTCGATGGAGTGGGACGGCGCGAACGGAGAGAAGTTGCTTCAACGCGCAAACGATGCAATGGATACGCTTCAAGCGAAAATGGAAAAAGACGGACGTTTCACGGAAGCGAATTTGCTTGCTAATAGTATCACGGAGGCGAGGTTGCGGGATTGTGTGGTTATGGTTGAGTGGACGGGCAATGCGGGTTTGAGTATTTCGGTTATTGAGCCGACGGGCAGTTGTTGTTGGTTTTTGAATCCGCGGACGCTTTCAGGAGGTATGTTAAAATCAAATCAACTTAAAACTGGCGGGACTTTTACAGAGAAATCGGGTAAGAAACAGATTTCGTATGTTTGCCCACGCGGTTTCAATGGAACATATCAAGTTGTAGTTCATAAGGATTGGGGCAAGTTAGCAAATGGTTTTGTGAATATCAAGGTTGATACGGCGGTTATTCCCGAACAATCTTTTTCTGCCAAGACGGATAATTCAAATGCAGATTCGAGTGATTCTTTGGCATTGAGTCCGGTTGATTCGGGCGCTGATAAAAACATTAATAACAACACTACTAAAAACGGAGTGTTTCAGGCTTATCCGATCAAGGACAACGGTGTTATTGTAACGTTTGATTTGAATGAAGGTCGGAGGTTGGAGCAAATTGAGCAAGCGAAACTTGATATTGCCGGAATTCGTGCCAATGTAGCAAGAAAAGCATTGAGTCAGTTTAATGTTTTGCGGCGTTTAGAAAATGATTCCGTGTTGATGCAAGTTGTGGCGAACACCGGTGATTATTCGGCGAATGCAAACAATTCTGATACTGCTGCGGTAAGTTTGTTAAGAAACGGCAACAACAACAGCAGAGTTGCGGGCGGTCAATTATTAGGCAGGGCAAGTCAATTCATTCCGGTTTTTGGTCAAAGTGTAATTGGTTATCAACCGACGATTACGTGGTTGCAGGAAGGTACGCAATTGATGTCCAATGCTGTTATTTCTGCGGATCGTTGTTATGTGAGGTTATCGCCTTCGCCATCATTTTCGGATATTCGTGAAGTGTTCAAGTACAACATGGCAAGCGGTGGTGACGGCGGCGGCAGCAGCAGCGGCAGCGGCAGTATAAATACAGGTACGGGCAACACCGGTAATTGGGGAAACAGCAACTACGGGAGTAGTGGTAGTTATGGCTATGGTAGCGGCTATGGTAGCGGCTATGGTAGTAGTTATGGCAGCGGTTACGGAAGTAGTTATGGTAGCGGCTACGGTAATAGTTACGGCAGTGGAGGATATGGCGGCAGTTATGGCGGCGGATATTACTAACAATAACTTGAATCGCAGAATGCCCACAATCCAAAAAAACGCAATATAAAGTAAACAACCCTTATTTATCCAATTTCCTTAGTAGCAAACGACGCTCCCCCGATGCGCCCCTATGCCCTCATTCTTTCGATGGTGAATTAATAAGACAATATCAAACAAAACATAAGGACGCTGGAGGGAATTTTTAGCTGCTATACTGCTACTACTTTAAAATTTTTCTTGACGAGTGAATTTAATTTTTTTATTAGACCTTTTCGCTAACCTGTAGGAGACCACCCTTGACCCCTCAGAAGGAGGGGAATAATTCGCCTCCGAAGGAGACGCCTTCTTATTCCCCTCTCTCGGAGGCGTTTTCCTATTCCCTTCCTTCGGAGGGGCTAGGGGTGGTCTCGAAGGAGTTAAAAGCGGTTTTTCGTTGTAGGTTTTTTGTTGTGTTGGTGTATTTTTAGGTTAGAGAAAAGGTCTATTAAACTGTTTACTCTCTAAATTTCATTTGCCGTCGCCTGCTTACTTATCGGAAAGCAGACTTTTACGCTCTTGAGCCGCGCAATTTATAGTACGAACAGTATATACTTGACAACGCGAGTTATTATCATAATAAAAATGCTGACGTACATCGGCAAAAATTAGGTAATATAGAATTCGTTTTTTTGCCGCCTTATTCACCGAATTTGAATATTTGAATATTATTGAAATGATTTGGAAATTTTTCAAAAAGAAAATTCTGTACAATAAATATTATGAAAAATTTACAGATTTTCAGACACTTGCTTATACTTCTTTAAAAATATAAAGAAGTACAAGACCGAACAGTTTAAAATCACCTTTTTTATAACGAAAAAGGAATTTCAAAGTGAAAAAAGTATAAGAGGAATTTGACAAATAAGGGTTGAATATTAGAGCCGTTCGGAAAACGATGTTATCCCGCGGATTTATTGGTTTTGGAGAGCAGAATAGTTGCTGAAAACACACACGCCGAAATAATTACGAGAAAAAAATGAGATGTTTTTTATTTTCTTTTTCAATGTTCTTAATTCTGATTCAATTTGGTTGTAATCAGGGCAATAATTCATCAACTGTAGAAACTGTACCTGTTGCTCAACCTGTCGCGTCAACTCCGAAATCTGAAACCGCAAATGCAAAACCTACAAATGCAGCTAAAGAAGCAATTGAATTGATCAAGAAAGTTGGCGGAATATATGAATTATTGCCGACTGGTGATTTGAAATCGTTGTCAATCAATGGGGACGAAATCACATCCGAAATGTTTGATGTTTTTGCCAAGCAAGATGAATTGACGGAGATCAAAGTTACTAACTTTCAAGATTTCAACGACGACATTTTACGGAAGTTGACCGGTTTGAAAAAAGTCGTCAACCTTGCACTAACAAACTCATCGATAACAGATACGTCGGTTACTGCAATTGTGAATTCGTTTCCGTTATTGCGTGTGCTTGATTTGTCGCGTAATACTTTATTGACGGACGAGGCAATAATTGAAATTTCAAAGTTACGCGAGCTTGAGGTTTTGGTTGTGGTTTATTGTTCAATTTCTGAATTAAGTTTACCTGAGCTTATGAATTTACCGAAATTGCGGGCGTTGGATATTCGTGGTAATTTATCGATAGGCAATCAAGGTCTTGAAATTTTAGCTGAAATACCGACCTTGCGGTCATTGAAACATTATTCACCGACGGTTGATGATGTTGGGATAAAGGCGTTGTCGGCGGCAAAGAATCTTGACACGCTTGATATCCAAGATTTTTCTATTAGTGACGCTTCGGGTGAAGAGTTTAAGAGGTTTCCGAAGTTGTCCAATCTGATAATTTATCGTTGTACAAATTTCGGTTCATACGGTTTTCAAGCATTGCAAGGCACGCCGTTAAAACGTTTGACGTTGCGGGACTTGCCCGGTATTGACGACGCAAGTTTTGACGCATTGCGTGAACTGTCAACTTTGAACCGGCTTTATTTGCAAGAGTTAGGTTCGCTTTCGGATGAAGGAATGAGAAATTTGATCTACTTAAAGGAACTTGAAACACTTGAAATCAAAAACATGCCGATCATTTCGGACAAAACAATTGAGTCAATTGCGCGATTGACAAACTTAAAATCGCTTTCAATTATCGGAACACAAATCACCGACAAGTCTATTGATCTTTTATTATCGTTACCGAAATTAAGTGAATTGACATTGAAAGAAAATTCGTCAATAACCGACAAAGCAAAAAAAAGATTACTCGAATCAAAAAAATTCACGGTATTGAATATCAGCGAATAAAAAATAGTAAACAGTCCACACTTTAACTGTAGGGAACTTCTAAAAACATTCGCATGCTGTGTAATTTCGACTTAATACATTACGTATTTTTGATGGAATTATCAAAATTTTCAGGATAGACAAGTTTAGGCAATAAATTTATTTTATCCACGAATTGACATGAAATTGCACAAATTTTTTAATTCGTGATCTTTCGTGAAAATTCGCAGACAAAATGAGTTTTTAGAAGTTCCCTGTATCTATTCGGTGTATTTTTTTATCGGCAACAATTCTATTACCTAATCCCGATAAATTCACGCGGGACAACATCGTTTTCCGAACGGTTCTAATATTCAATTCCTTATTTGTCAAATTATCATTAGCAGCCCAAAAATCCCACCTAATTTGTCCTTATTCCCTTATGTTTTGCTTGATATTGTCTTAAATTCACCATTGAAAAAATAAGAGTATAAGGGCGTGTTGAGTGTATCCTGCTTGCTACTAATGGGAATTAGATAAATAAGGGTTGTTTACTTTAATATCGTGTGTTGTTTTTATTATTTGTGGGTTGCAGATACTCCGCGACTGACTAGTTACAATTAATTAACTCAAAACGCTAATTCCACTGCAATATTATCTATCATTTATTTTCTTTTGGATTTGTTGTGTAGTTGGATGAGTTTACTTGACGGTTATGTTGTGATGTTTATAATTTGCCGTGAAATGTGTGTGATTTGATGGATTGGATTTATTGTTTCACGGATGTTTTTTGAATAATATTTTGGGGTGATTTGATGAAGAGAATCTGTTTTTGCCCTTAAACCATTCTACAAAAATGAAAAAATGACAACACAGAATTTACTCACACTTGAAGAGATTAAACCGATTTCTAATAAAATTCGTTTATTGCTTGAAGAGCTTGACAAGATGTTTCTTGGTCGTTCTGATTTACACCGAATGGTGGTGATTGGGATTTTGAGTCGTGGTCATATTTTACTTGAGGGAGTTCCGGGAGTTGGTAAAACGGCATTGATCAAGGGGCTTGGCAATTTGTTTGGGCTTATGTTTGATCGTGTTCAATTTACGCCTGATTTAATGCCGTGTGATATTTCCGGTACAAATATATTACAAGATAGCGGCAATGGTAAACGCGAAATGGTATTTCAACCGGGTCCGATTTTTACCAATATTCTTTTAGCGGATGAGATAAATCGTGCTTCCCCGAAGACGCAATCGGCGTTGTTGGAGGCGATGCAAGAGGGTTCGGTAACGCTTTTGGGTGAGACGCGAAAATTACCGCAACCGTTTTTTGTGTTAGCGTCTCAAAATCCAATAGAGCTTGAGGGTACGTATCCTTTGCCTGAAGCGCAACTTGACAGATTTATGTTTAAGTTGACAGTTGGTATGCCTTCGTCGGAGGTGTTGCAAGATATAATTGTGAATCGGCGTCATGGAGTTCCGCCTGAGCCTGAGACGGTATTTGATGCGGAGATGCTTCGGGCGTTGTTTGCGGCGCAGGAGCGCATTTTTTTACCGATGGCGGTTGCGGCTTATATTGCGAGGTTGGTTGCGGCGACTCATCCGGCGGGAGCGGAAACACCGTCGATTGTGCGGGATTATGTAACTTTTGGTGCGTCGCCGCGTGCCGCAATTGCGATTGCAGAAGCTGCAAGAAGTGCCGCGTTAATAAATGGTCGCCCGTCGGTAGGTTTTGAGGATGTACGTTCTGTTATTGCAGCGGTTTTGAATCATAGGTTATTGGTTGGTTATAAGGCAAGAATGGACAAAGTTGATGTTCAAAAAATTATAAAGGGAATTATTGATACAATAAAAGAAGTAGGATTAGAATTGCCCAAAGATATAAAAGTAGGATAACTATTCAGCTGCGGCATTCCTGCAATCCCAAAAAACAACACAAAAAATACGATATAAAAGTAAACAACCCTTATTTGTCCAATTTCTCTTAACAGCAGACAACGCCAAAAAAATGCGCCCTTATGACTTTATTCTTTCGAAGTTGCTTTTAAGACAAAAAATATACCTGGAACGCGGGCGTCTCGCCTGCCGTAACAAAATAACGTTCCGTAGTTTCATGCAGACGGGACGGTTGCGTTCCTAATACCAAACAAAACATAAGGGCATAAGGTCGTGTTGATGAGATTTTGGCTACATAAGGGTAATTTGACAAATAAGAGTTGGAAAATTAGAGCCGTTCGGAATATTATCTTGTTCCGCGCGAATTCAAACTGTCCACACATTAATTTATTTTACTGTCGCCTGCTTACCTATCGGCAATCAGGCTTTTACGCTCTTGAGTCCCGCAATTTATAGTATGATCAGTATGAATTATGTTTCTTTGATTTTTATATCCGGCAAGTTTAGTTTGTTGTAGAGTGTTTTTAGGCTTATTCCGAGTTCTTCGGCGGCTTTGACTTTGTTGCCGTCATTTCTTTGCAATGCCGCGGCGATTGCTTGCGCTTCCAATTCTCGTAACGATGACGGTAAATTTGTGTTCGATAATTCCGGTTCCGATGAAGTTGCCGGAGTATTAAAAGAAGCTGTCGGTTTGCTTATTGAGGGATCAAATGCAGTTAAATTTGCCGCTAATCTTGATAAAGAATCTTTTTTTTGTCTTGGAGTTATTGTTTGTATTGTTGCGTTAGAGTCGATTGCGTTTTTACAAACTTCCGGTCTTGCGTCTGCGTTGCGTTCTTGAATGGTGATATTACCGGTTGTTTCTTGTGAAACGCGTACTTCCAATAAATCAGGAAGCGAATCAATATCAATCGGTAACTTGTCAGATAACACTAAAGCATGTTCTAACGTGTTGGCTAATTGTCTTATGTTGCCTGGCCAATCGTAATTTTGTAACCGTTCAAATGCACGTTTGGTAAATATGCCAAAAACATTTTTGCCCCCATCACTCCAATCCAACTTCAACCCCGGTCGAAACCGGCTCGACAACTTCAATATCAACTCCGGCAAATCCTCCAAACGCTCTCGCAACGACGGCAACTTGATAACAAACGTGTTTATCCGAAACCATAAATCTTCACGAAAATCTCCCGCGTTGACCATCAACTCAAGATTCTTCAACGTCGCACAAACTACTCGGACGTTGCAATGTGTTGGAGTGTTGTCGCCGATTTTGCGTATTTCGCCGTTCTCCAGAAAACGCAGTAATTTTGCTTGCATTGCTTTGGGCAATTCGCCTATTTCGTCCAAAAATAACGTCCCGCCGTCCGCAACCTCAAGTAAACCTATCCGATTCGAATCCGCGCCTGTAAAACTGCCCTTGCGATGACCAAACAACTCACTCTCAATAAGATTCTCCGGCAACGCCCCGCAATTGACTGCAACAAACAACTTGTCCGCACGCAAACTCCGCGTATGGATCGACCTCGCAACAAGCTCCTTACCTGTACCCGTTTCTCCAAGTATAACAACCGTAGAATCTGTACGAGCAATACGATCAATAAGACGACGCACACCTTGAATCGCTTCCGAGTTACCTGTCAGTTCTTCATCTGTAAATAATGATTTCATTTATCTAGCAACCAAACACATCATTCATACTGCCCATACCATAAAATTGCATGACTCAAAAACGTAAAAAAACAAGTAAGCAGACGCAGTAAACAAATTTTAAATTGGAAACACAGGTTAAAAATATAACTATTCAGCCGCGAGTGTTTTTTTATTGTGAAATGTTTTAAACAATTCACACTTTAACTTTCCTTGTAACTATTCAGTATAGGTTATGAACATTCCTTCCGTTATGGACGAAATATTGGTGAAATCAAGTATCAACCATTAACCTTACCAACATTGCAACCCTACGGGACACGTATCTTTTGCCTCATCGCTTGCTACCAACATTTCGTCCCTTGTATGTTTATATTGTTGTAATCATTTGTATGTTTTTGTGGTGGTAAAAATTTTTTTCCTTTTGTCGCTTAAGCGGCAAAAGGAAAAAAATCGGTTATCATTTACTTTAGTAAACTTGCCGTGGGACTACGTTTGCCCCTCGTTCCTTAGAACGTCCATTAGCATGTAGCCCACGGCATGATCTTTGTAACTCGGACAGTTGCAGGCGGCAAGCCTCACGGTTTGATCGCGAATAGCAAGGATGAGTTTTTTC
>JAITDV010000591.1 GCA_031282385.1 Planctomycetaceae bacterium
CACAAGGTTTAGCAGCTACTTTCTCACATGCTTTCACTTTAACGCATGGAGGTGCGATTTTCTCGCACGGTTTCGCAGCAACCTTCTCACAAGGTTTAGCCGCGACTTTCTCGCAAGCTTTAACCTCTTCGCAAGGTTGTACCTCACAACATGGCGTGCAAGACTTAGTTACACTACCGAAAATCCGATCAAACAGACTCACGTGACGATAATGTGCCGTCTTACACGGTTCACAAGGTTTAACTTCTTCACAACGTTCAACGGCATAAGTAAATGAAGCAACACTGAAAGTCAATGCAGCCACTAACGCCGACAACACAAATTTACGGGACATTCTTTACTCTCCTTTAAGTTTTAATTTCGTGCTTATGCACGTTGCATAAGCACTAAAGTCGATTGACTAGGCGGCATAACGCACGATTCGCCAAGTTCTGACTAACATAAACTTTATGCTACAGTTTAACACCATTAATCAAAACGTCAAACAAATCGGGCAGGAAAAAGCGCAAAAACGCAAATGCAAAGGCGCAAAATAAGTCAAAGTGCATAATCCTTGACATTGCAACCTCACGTATTTATCGATTGTTTGGCTTGTAACTATTACCATTTATAAAAGTACCCTGCACAAATTTCCTTCCCTACGTAAATTGCCATTGATATAGTTTTCGTAATTTTTCCAGTAAAACATAACTTTAATCTTTGACAAAAAAAAGATTTGAACAAAACTACTTCAAGCGTAACAAAAATTCACAATTTACCGAATAAATTGTGAATTTTTTTCTTTTTATTTCATTTTTTAGATTTTTTTATGTCAAGTACGTATTTTAAACTATTCCCACATAAACTTTCCTTTACCGCCGCATGATTACCCATCGGAAAGCTGGCTTTTACGCTCTTGAGTCACACAATTTATAGTACGTGCAGTATAAACTGTTCCCACTCTAACTTTCCTTTACCATCGCCTGTTTACCTATCGGAAAGCTGGCTTTTACACCCATGAGTTACGCAATTTATAGCACAAACAGTAGACCTTTTCTCTAACCTAAAAATACATCAACGCAACAAAAAACCGCCTTTAACGCCTCCGAGACCACCCCTAACTCATCCGAAGGAGGGGTGGTCTCCTACAGGTTAGCGAACAGGTCTAGTATAGAAGTTGCCTTTATTTTGTCAAAAGCGGATTTACTCCTGATTGAGGATCAAATTTTGCGTAACAGATTTCGTCAATTAAGTTGTGTCCAAGCAAGGTTCTATTCGCGGGGAGCGTTAAGGAACGGTAAAATAGGAATTGATCTTTATCGATTTGAATCCGATATCCGACGGCTTTGTCTGGAGTTATTTTTTCCATATTTTCGCCTACCGTCAACTCTCTCCATATAAGTGTTTTATTAAACCTTGACAATTTAAAATCAAAAAAAAGCGGAATGAACATTGATAAACCGCTGCAATTTTGACAAAGATAAATCTTTCCTTTTGCCGCTCGTAGAAATTTGACCGCCGACAACGCAAGCGGAACAACTCTAAACGAAGCCGGTTTTTCCGCACCGCGTAATTGGGGAATAGGTTGAAAGAAAATATCGCGATTGTTGCCTCTACCGGACGGCGTTGGTTGTAATTTGTCCGAATAAATAAATGTTGACTCGTATTGCAACTCCGCTCCGTAATTGTTTCCGACAGCCGAATCGCCCAACACTAAATCACATGCAAGAAAAGTTCGATTGGCGTTGTCAAGTAAGCAGAAACGTTTTAACTTAAAATCACTCTCAAGTTCAGACTCAATTTCGATTAACTCACATTCGTTTTCATTTTGTATATTTGTTTCTTTCCAATCGTTGATTCTATGAAGTTGTTTACCGTTATAAATAATTTGGCATTGCCATCCGCCGGATATTATCGGCACATCTTTATCAAACAACTCAAGTCGAATACAAGCCGTAACATCCAATGAATCAGTTGCATTGGGGAACTCATAATTTAGTGAAACAGAAATCATTATTTTAGTTTAGTTATAAAAAAATTGGACAAATGTTTATTAATTATTTTCGTCAAACGCATCAAGATATTCGCTAAACCAAAGAGCACCGAGCGGCATTCCTTCGGCAACCATATTCCGCACAATTGTATCTTCACTTGCACGTTTTACAGATGCGAAACCGTCATTACCTTTTTCCAGAATCCAAACTTCTTCGGGTTTAAGTGCATCGACGAGGTATGGTTGGTGGGTTGTGATAAAAAATTGAGAGCCGTTGTTTTGGCTACAATGCTTTCTTATTTCGTTGATAAACGTACCAAGCAACTTGTGATAAAGTCCGTTTTCAGGTTCCTCAAAACAAATAAACGGCGGAGGATCAGGATCACCCAAAAGAAACATATAAGCAACCAACTTTAACGTTCCGTCCGACATTTGCGGCGCATAAAACGGTCGGTTGTTATCGCTCTTAAAAAAACGTAACAACAAACGACCATCTTCGGTCGGTTTGGTTTCTATTCGTGTAATTTCTAAAATCGGTTTGATTACGCTGTTGAGTAACAAGTCTAATCGGTCTTTGTGTTCGTTTTCCCAAAATTGAATTACGTTTGCAAGATTCGTTCCAGTGGAGTTAAGGTGGCGTTGTGAACCGATCAACGGCGTTGATCTTGCGGCGTCTGGTTTGAAGTAGCACAAATACCAGTTATCGAGAAATTGCCGGAATTTCACAATGTCGGGAAACTGATTTAAGTTGCCAAGAGTAGAGAGAACAAGCCGACGCGGATCAGCTAATTTAATATCGCTGACAGATTCAGAATCAGAGCGAACAACTTTTCCTTCACCGTTGCTGGCAAAAAAATTCATCGAGTTGGAATTGTTGAAAGCCGGATTGATATGCGACAATGTTTCAGCATAAACGTAAGGAATATTGTATTTGTCCGAGGCAATACAAAGAGTGTAAAGAATATTATCATATAAAATCTGAAATTCGAGTTTACGGTCTTCCTGTTTACTTTGTCCGGTAGAAACAATGTCGTCAAAACAACCACGCAATGTACAAGCATGTTCCGTGTTACTACGCAAGCAATCGCCAATAAATCCAAACGCATCACAAAGAGTACTTTTCCCATAACCATTCCGACCAATAACAACTGTCAAAGGCATAAGCGGATCACCGCTATGAAACGGCAATTGCATATTATCGTGCGGATTCGGAGACGGCGTTACAGAACCAATTGAGACATCCCGCAAAACACGATAATTCTTAATACTGATTCCTCGAATATATTTCATAATTAAATAAAACAAAATGACAAAAATAATATACTCATCACAACTTAAATTTTTGTAACTATCCAGACGTATGTGTTTTATTGAACATATTCAATAACAACAATTCATTAATGTGTCATTGTGTCTTTGTCGTTTTATATTTTTTTCAATTTCGCCCGACAGAGGCAATGCAGAAATTTGTTGCGCTATTTAAACTGTTCCAACTTTAAATTCCGTTTACTTTCGCCTGCTTACCTATCGGCAAGCAGGCTTTTATGTTCTTGATGTTACGTAAGTTATAGTGCGACTATTATAGAAGAGTATAACCGCTTTGCCAATGTTTATTGTAACAATTATTATTTTTTACATCCTATATGTTCTTCGTAAGGTTGTATTACGACGAATCCGTCGCCTTCAAATTCCATTTGTATAGATTCTCCGCTACCGCGTCCGAGGAATGTTTTTAGTTGGATGTCGGTTTTGAACTTAGGTTGTAGGTGTCCAGACCATGCGACGGTTGCGTTTGGGTCGGAGAACACAGGATTACCGGGCTTAACAATCAATGTCAACGGATCATAATACGTCGTAATCGCAACAAGCCCAGTACCACTAAGAACAACATTAAACAAGCCCCCCGCCAACATCCCGACTATCTTACGCGTCAATTTGATCTCATTTTTCAATGTCGGTTCAAATGCCAATATATCATTTGCATTGATACAAATTGATTGATTTTTCAATTTGAATATGGTTATTTTTTTACCTGAATCTGCTGCGTATAATTTGCCGGTGCCTTCTACTTTGGTCAATCTTGCACCTTCGGATGAAATCATTTTTTTAAGGAGGTTGGTTATTCCTTGTTCAAAGATACCTTCACGTGTAAATTTGAGATTACCGCGATAAGCCACCATTGCTCCAAGTTTTGTCCAAACCATATTGTTGTTCAAATTGACTTCAAGCATTCGATCACTCTCAAGTTCAAACATACCTTCGTTAAGTTCCTTTTGCTCTGAAGCCGCAATAAAACCATCCAAATCATAACGTTCTACCATTCCTAATTCTCCTTTCAAATTTAAGTGTCAACTGAAATCACAATAGATCAAATTCACATCAAATTTGATCTGTCCGTAAACAAAAAATCGTATCAACAATTTTTTTTGTAACTATTCAATAATTGTTTTTTGAGACGCTGAATTGTTCGTCTTGCTAACAACAAGAGACGAAATCTCGGCGGAAAACTAAATAGTCGCAGTCTTTTAAACGAGCCGCCATTGTATAAAATAAAAAATCAGAGTCAAGCAGTAATAGAGAATAGACCTTTTCTCTAACC
>JAITDV010000598.1 GCA_031282385.1 Planctomycetaceae bacterium
AAAAACCTACAACTATACTATTCGTACTATAAATTGCGTGACTCAAGAGCGTAAAAGCCTGCTTTCCGATAGGTAAGCAGGCGAAGGTGAAGGAAATTTAAAGTGTGAACAGTTTAAAACCTCTAATCTTGAAATTGTCTTTATTCAATCCTTATGTTTCTGTACCAAGCTTCGCTTGGATTTCCTGCGTGTATTTGCAATCCTATGATCCCTGTTTTTTGGATATTTTCATCTGTTTCGGTGTAATTTGTTGTTAGTTTTCCGTTGACGTATATTTTTATGTTGTTGTCTTGGCAAACTATTTTTAGTTCGTTCCAATCATTTGGTCGAAATATTTTTTTCACTTCTTCAAAATCTGCTTCCGCCAGAAATTTTCTGCGTCGGGCTTCGTCGTACAGACAACCCCAAAACTTCGCCGTCTCCGTCATGTCAGCTTGATAACCAGAAACTTCGTTTGGACGTTTTTTATCTTCGGTCAAACGCTTTGATCTGAATTGTACGCCGGCGTTTGCCCCGTTGCCCAAAACCTTAATTTCCAAATGTAACGTAAAGTTACCATATTCTTTTTTTGTACAAAGAAATTCATTGCGCGGAATAGGTTTTTCAAACGTTCCCGCAACAATCGCACCATCCTTGATACGAAAATAATCCAAGTTGCCCTCCCAACCATCAAATGTTTTTCCGTCGAAAATTGGTTTAGCGTGGAGTTGAGTTTGGATTTTGGCTTTGATTTCGGCAATTCGCGTTTTATCGGCTTCACGCTTGGCAATCAATTCCGCTTTTTGAATCATCTCAAATTTCTGCTCAAGCGGTAAACCAAATTGACGAATCACACGAATATAACCACTCAATGTCCGAAATCTGTACTTCTCCAACGGATGATTTTCCGCGAGCTCAATCAAATACGGCGCAACTTCAGATGTACTCCACTTGCCAAGAATCATCGTCGCATGATCAACAATAATAAGTTCCTTGTCACGTGCAAATTCCGCAACAAGTTTAACAGCTTTCGCATTGCCAATGTAATACAATAAATCAATCAAAAATAGTTTCGTTTGAACATCAATGCCATTTTGAAACCGCTTAATTACGTCAACACTCTCATCACGCGCGGAAATCTGCCGACAAATCATAATCAATGCGTTGCGCAAACTGTTTTTTTCTTCTTCGGAGTTGTTATTTATTTTGGCAAGCAACACCAACAACAATTCCAAATCAGACGGCACAGCAACTATAACTTGAGCAAATCCCCGATACGCCGCAACTCTGATTTCAACATCCAAATCATCAAACAACAACTGCACATTCTCCCTTGCCTCCGTAATCCGCCGCTCCGCTATCACATTCAATGCCGTAAGTCGAAAAGTTTTATTTTTCGAGTTGAGGTTTTGGATGATAATTGAGTTAAATTCTTTTCCCTGTAATTTGGTCAAACTGTCTTTTGCCGTTGTTGCAATATCATTGTCCTGCGAATTAATCGCGGCAAATATAACATCAAACCCACTCATGTCGCCAATCTTGCCCAACACTTTAATCGCAGCAATCCGAACCGTCGTGTCTTTTGAATCAGCAAATTTTATCAAAACGGGAAGGGTACTACGATCTCTTATTACACCAAGCGTTTCAATCAATAACATCTGTTGATTTGCGGAAACATCCGCCTTTTCCAAATAACCAACAATCAATTTAACAACACACGGCGATTTGAGCTTCAACGCAATATTGCGTGCGGTCTGAAATGAAATTACATCATTTGACCGCAACAATACATCAAATATATCAATGCCTTCTTTTTCATTTAAGATGCAATAAGTTTGTGTTGCGGCTGCCCATGTTGCGGAGAGTTCTTTGTGTTTGCGTAGTTCTTTGAGCAATTCGAGAGCGGCGTTTAAGTTTCCGTTTGAGTGAAGTTGTTCGGCAGCGTATAAGAGCGAGTTGGCAGCAGTTTCGCGGAATTGATTTTTGTCATCGGACAAGATTGCGGAGAGTTTTCGTGTTGTGTCCGGAACCGCAATTTTCCCAAGAGCAAAAATCGACGATTTCACTATCAACTCATTTTTATGCTCCGTCAAGTTGATGAGTTTGCCAACAGATTTCTCATCACGAATTGATCCAAGCGAATCAATTACACCCGCAAGATTCTTGCCTTCCAATAAATTCAATGCTTCACGCAATTCATTAATTCCTGCGTTGCCAAGATTGACCAATGCGGTACATACAGCAGTATTCAATTCTTCAATTGCAAGCAATTTTCCCAATTCAGTAGCGGCGTCATCAGTACCGGTTTGTGTTAATTTTAGAATAGCTTGTGAGGCTTCGTATAGTTGCGCGTTTGTTGGTTTTGTGTTTTGGTCTTTGAATATTGACTGTAGAATTTTAATATTCTTTTCCGTTTCTTCTCTTGAAGGTTCGCCAACTTGAGCAAACAAAATCGAACTTGCAAACAAATTTACAAAACACACAAAAATAATTATTTTTCTCATATTCTGACTTAGTTATTAAAAGTTTTAAAATTTTGAAATTGTTCAGTTAAATTTCTATACACTTAAGTTACCGGTTAAACTGTTCGTACTATAAATTGCGTAACTCAAGAGCTAAAAGCCTGCTTTACGATAGGTAAGCAGGCAACGGCAAAAGAAATTTAAAGTGTGAACTGTTTAAACTACCCAAGGCGCTCGCCATGCTCTTGTTTTTAGTTTATTTGCTTGTTGGTCGTTTATGAAGTTGTCTGTTTTGGGATCAAATTTCAACTCACGTTGCAACAACCACGACAACGCAGCCGCATGACAAGCAATATGCGTACTACAAATTATATCCGCATTACATACAGGTTGTTCACGAGTTTTAACGCAATCAAGAAAATTACGAATATGCGTTTCAGGGTCTTCTCCGTGCGTCCCATCCCGCCGCTTACCGTAAATCCCAAAATCATTAGCAAGCTCACTCCGCAATGAATCCGGGAATACCGCTATCTTGCCGCTGTCCCCAGTCTCAACCCAACCAACATCACCTTCAAACCGCACCGCACAATTGCCCAACCCCATCCAACCATTCGGTCGCGCTACCAACTTCACCCCGTTGCCATAAAGCCCATACAAAACATGCCCATCACTCCAATACTTAATCGGCGCCGAACCATCCGCACCAACCGCCCATTGACATAAATCAACCGTATGCGCCGCCCAATCATGAAACTTCGCCCCCGAATCAAAATCATAATGCGCACGCCATCCACCACGAACATACTCCACATTATAAGGTCGCCAAGGCGACGGACCTAACCAAAAATCCCAATTAATAACTTCAGGATCAGGCAATTCTTGCGCAGGCAACCAATCATAAATTACTTTCAAATAATATGTTGCCGCATGAACTTCTTTGAGTTTACCAAGCTTGCCGTTACGGGCAAGCTCGACTGCCGTTTTAAAGTTGCCGAGACTGCGGCGTTGCGTTCCGCCTTGGAAAATCACGCCGTAGCGTTTAATTGTATTAGCAAGTTGACGGCAAAGATCAATTGTAATCGCACAAGGTTTCTCCGAATAAATATCCTTGCCTGCCTGCGCAGCATAAATTGAAGCGTGTGCATGCCAATGATCGCCGGTTGCGATAAGAACCGCATCAATATCTCTACGACAAAGTAACTCCCGAAAATCACGGTATAAATTACATTGCGTAATACCAAAATTTTTCTCAACCCAATTCTTACAACCTTCGCGTCTATCTTTTTGAACATCGCAAGCCGCGAGAAATTGCACATCGGGTTGGGCAAGAAATCTCTTCAAATCATGCCGCCCACGCCCGCCAGCTCCAATAATTCCAAGCGTAATTTTATTACTAGGAGCAATGTTGCCGTCTCGACCAAGAACTTTAGACGGCAAAAACAACGGAGAAACAAAATATGCAGCCCCAAAAGAAACCGCAGAAATAACATCTCGACGAGAAATTTTCATTTTTATCATATAAAATTTATTGTTATATTGATAAGAAACAATGTGAAGAATTAATCATTGCAATCGCAAAATAAGATACCAACAATAATAAAAACCAAACCCCCATGAGACAATAGGTCTCAAAGGAATTTGGTTCAATGGGTGATTTTCGTAAGACAAAAAACAAAACCGGGAAGGGTAGTTTTTTGTTTTTGTTGTGATTTCAGTTATTATTTTTTTTCGACTGTTGCAGTGCCAGCGTTATTAAGTTCATTGATTAGCTCGTTGATTTTTTCATCAACTTTTTTTGTATGTTCTTTTTTGAGCAGGTCAATACGAACTTGCAAAATATCAATTAGTCTTGTGTATTCTTTATCGAGGTTTCTGATGATTTCTCTTTTCTCTTTTGATAATTTGTTAGCTCTTCTTGGAACGGTTCCTTTATGTTCTTTTTTTGGGGTAATGCCTTTGGCTGCGGGTTGTGTGAGGTCAGCTGTTTCGACTTCAAGTCTATTGTCAGCTGGTTTATCAACTGTTGACGCAGTGGGTACAGTTGGTTCCTGAGCGATTGCAGTAAACGAGACTGCCAAAACGAATGTGGTTGTCAAAACTAAAGTTTTAAACATTTTAAATTCTCCTGATTGTTTTATTGTTTACAATTTTTGTTACGTTTAATAGTTGTCCATTCGCGCGAAACCCAATTTCGGCAAACATTCCTTCTAGCAAGGTGAACAACAACTAACTAAGGTGAACAAGTTAAGTCAAGATTTTCCCAATTCCTTCTCAAAAGTCAATCCCCCAAAAAAAATTATTTTTTTGCAACTATAAATTTCATTCTACTTTTTGCCTATCTTGATGTTTTTATATGGCTGCCTGATCGTAAGAAATATTAAAATAAGTTATTACCCAAACCGAATTTATGTTCGTAAAAACAAAAAAGAATTCATCAAATATCTCCTTAAAAAATTTACTTAATTGGTTTCCAATGCTGCAAAATAAAATCCAAAATGCAGCACTAATAAAACAGGAACACGAACGATAGAAAACTGTTGACTCAATATACCAGAACCAACAGGATGATCTCCCTTACGTTTCTTTATCTTGACCTTAAAAGGAATCTTCGATACAAAATTATTATCATGTTGATTCGATTCAAGACTCAAATTTTCAGCGTTTTCAAATACCATAAATACCTCAAAAAAATCTTTTAGTAAATTTTAAACTCGTTAAAATTTCGATAATCCTAGCAGAACATAAGAAACACTATCATAAGTTGATAACTTATCTAGTTGTCCCTGAAAAAAATCATTTGGATCTATCATTTCAGGTCTTATCATGTTGCAAATTGGAGTTATAATTTGCAATGCAGTTATCGTTTTATCCGCGATTTTCCTTAAAACCTTGCAAATATTATCTAAATTAATTGCTCATGATTCCCCATTCCGCTCCCAAAACATCCGGTCAA
>JAITDV010000637.1 GCA_031282385.1 Planctomycetaceae bacterium
TCAAAACTGGTACTGGTGCGGCGTTGGGGATTTCGCTTGGGGCTTATAATTTGACTGCTAATGATGTTGATTATGGATATGCTGCCGCTAATACATTGATTCTCGGCGGCGATATTGACGTAACAAGTAATTCCGGCGATGCTATTGGTATTTTTGCCGGACAAATTGCAAAACTTGACGTCAGCCATAAAATTTCCGCCACTGGTAGTACTGATAGTAGCTACGGTATAAAAACAGTGGGCAAAACTGCAAGCTCCGACACAGAAAAGAACAAAAACAGCACTATAAACATCATCCATTCTGACGCCATAATAACCGGTACAACAAAAAGTATTTCATTGGGTGCAACTTCTGGTGATGTTGTCAACTTGAATGTAGCGAATTGGTCAAATGGTGGTAATGCGTTCACGATGGAAGGCGTCGAATACTTCTACGTCAAAGAGACCAATGATTTTTCTACTACAGCTGGAATAAAAGACAGTAAACGCGGAAAGGCAACTGATCCAACTCTTGACACGTTTACAACAATCGCAAGTGGTAAAACCTTCACAGTTTTGAATTCGTTTTTTGACGGCGGTAATCAGGTTATTAATGGCGGCGGCACTCTGAATATTAAGAAAGAGGGTACTAGCGTTGGTTTAATTGATAAACTTACATTTGATGGTGTGAATGTAGATTTCGAAAACGGCGCTCAATTAGTATTCAACACAACATCAGGTGACCGTTTAGTAAATATTACAAATAATTCAACTGTTACGTTTCACCGTGAGGGAAATGATATTAGCGGAATTGGGGCAGAGGAATGGCTAACTTCGGGTAACGACTGGAGAAATGAGCCGATCAAATTAACTGTTAGCGGCGGTAGTACGTTGAAATTTACGGGATATTTGACTAATGGAGATAGTGCGTGGTTTCTTCATCCGTTTGAGGCTTATGTTGGTGAAGGCGGCGCAACGATTGATGTTGCTACGGGTATGATTGTCGAAACAGGTAAAGTTAGCAAAGGTGATACCACATCGACTGTTTTTATTAAAAAAACCGGTGAAGGTGAATTGAAACTTGTTAATGATTTTAGTCTCGGTGACGATGGAATAATTTATCTTTCTGAAGGAAAATTATCTGTAAGTGATATTAGAGGAAACGCAGCTATAATCAAAGATTCTCCCAACCTCATAATGTCGAACGATTCCAAATTTTCAATCGAAGACGCGGGTTTGGCTGCAAACATGTCGGTTAATTTGGCATTTCTTTCAGGACAAAGCGATACGAAAATATTACTTGGCGATCAGAGACTTGCGGTTACTGCCGGTACTTTTTCAGGGAAAATTACTGGTTTAGCCAACAGCCAAATTATAAAAAACGGTTCAGACTCTTTGATAATAAACGGCGACAACAGCGGCATGGCTGGCGCTTTGATCCAGAACGACGGCACGGTTACATTACAATCCAATTGGGGCGATGGAACACATGCTGGACATATTGATCAAAAAAGTGGTACATTTATTTTCAACGGAGGTGTAAATAACTCGCTAGTCAAAGTATTTGGCGATGCGAAATTTGAAGATGAAGTTGAAATCAAGGGTAGAGTTACTGCCAAATCATTTGAGTTAGGGAGTGATGCAACAGTTACTATCAGTGTGAATCCGTTAAATCAAGATTGGTCTAATTTGATTACTACTGATACTGCATTTGACCAAACAACTCAAAATACACTAACAGATGCGGCAAAGGCTGCTGGTTTGTTGTTTTCGCGGACTGGAGAATTTAACGACGCTAAAACGGCATTCAGTATTGAGTACGAAACAACAACATTGCATGATTATGCACTCAAAGAAGGTATGACGAGAAACATTAGTCGGATGGGTAATTTGTTTGATGGTTTGATGGTGAAGTTTCCGAATTTTGCGGATGGCATTTATAATGCGGATGCAGAGGCTGTGGATAGTCTTTTGTCGGAATTTCTTGGTTCGGAGCTTGCCGCCAATGCCCAATTTTTAGCGTTTTCCAATCCGCAATACCGCGTATTTAATCATTTGCGTTCGATAGATCGTTCTGCGCCTTCCGGCATTTTTGGTCAAAGTTTTCGTATTTTGTCGTTGAATTATGATCTTTGGTTTGAGGGCAATTTCCGTTCGGAACAAGTCAAAAGAGACGGCGATTCGTTGGGTTATGATATTGAGCGCGGCGGCATGTTTGTCGGGTTGGATGCGAAGTTGGGGGACAGAATAATTTCGGGTTTGGCGTTTAGTTACGGCAATCCGCATATTTCAAATCGTGTTGGCAAAATTACGGCTGATGATATTTCGTTTGGAATTTATTCTCGGTTCAAGTTATTTTGGGAATGTTCGATCAATGTATTTCTCGGATACGGCGTACAAAATTACAAGTACAACCGCGCAGGTAACACAACAGATTACAACGGCGATTCGTTATATGCCAGTATGGAGGTAGTTCGTCCGTTACCGTTTTATGATTTCGGGCAACTCTTCCCGATTTTTGCTATAGATTTTCAAAAAGCATGGTCTGACGCATTTGATGAAGGTGACCCTAACAATTTAGGAATTCACGTCGGAAAAAGCAATATCGATCAGGCAATTTTAAGGTTCGGATTAAACTCAAAAATTATGCCAACCCGACAATTCCATTTGCGTACAAGATTGCAATATGGTTTACAAGTTGCCGGCGACCTTTACGCCTCCGCAACAACTTCTTTCATCGTAAACCCAGCAATATCCCAAAACTTGCGAAGTGTAAAACGCGGACGAAATAACTTAAATGTCGGAATCGGAACTGATGTTTACACAATGGACGAACAAACAAGATTCTTCTTCGATTACGACTACGACTACAACAAAAAATCAAACGCACACTCCTTGCAAATCGGAATAATCACAACAAGATAAAAACTTAACCAAAAAACATAACTATTAGACCTTTTCGCTAACCTGTAAGAAACCACCCCTAACCCTTCCGAAACCACCCCT
>JAITDV010000650.1 GCA_031282385.1 Planctomycetaceae bacterium
TCCCGACAATATTTTCATTACGAAAAATAACAAGACGTTTTAACGCGGCGTTCCAAATTATTTGATCCTTATTTTTCAATCCTTGAAACAATCCCGGAATTGCAAGTCCCCAAAGCCGCAAAAGTTGATCTGAAGCATCGCCGGCGTCGCCAGGATTCTTTGTGTTGAATTGAGTTAGTAAAAAGGCGACGTATTCGTTGATTTTATTTTGTTCGTCTTGGGTTGGTTTAAATTTACCGTCAATAAATCTTGTCCCTAAAACTTTCGCCGCCTTCCAACGTTCAAATTTATTCTCCGCCGTAGTCAACCGCTTAAAATTTTCCGCATTATCCAAAAGCGAAAAATCCTCGCCCTGATCCTCTGGTCGGATAATTGTTACATCTTCATCTGATTCTTGAATATTTTTTTCTTGATGAATATTAGATTCTGTATTAGTTTGAGTAATTGGTTTTTTATCTTGTTCGGTTTTGGCGGTTTGTTTGTTATTTTGGTTCTCGTTTATCAATTTCTCAATTTTTGGTATGCAAATTCGGTTAATATCTGTTTTATCAGTGAGAGGCGGTAAAACTGATTGCGATCTCCATTCAAGATTCAACTTTGTACCTATTGATTTCAATTGATCAATTTGTTCTTTTGTAACAGGTTTGTTATTTTCTAATTTACGTATTAACATAATATACTCCCACGCCAAAAGTACATATTTTGTCTGCAAAAGATATTGATCATCAAGAACATTCAATATATCTAATGGCTCAATATCAGAACGCAACGTCAACAATAAGACGCCTATGTTGGCAGTGTTATTTCTAAAATCAAAATTATTTATATCGGAATTTTTCGTAATATTTAATTTTTGCATTGCTGTTTTTATTGCGTCTTCTTTAGTTTTACACCGTATGAGAATAGACATAAATAAAATCTCATCTGAATATTTTTTTAGCAAAAGAGTTGTTTGATCGTAGCTTGTTAAATTTACAACGTTCGCATTCAATGGCGTATTATTCCCAAGCCATTTATCGATAATCAATAACGTTTTCTCATTTGTTATATGTTTTTTTAAAATTTGCAATAACATAATACGGATATCGATGCTTGTTATATCTTTCGATTTTTTGCTTGTCAAAGTTGTCCAAATATTATTCATTACGTTTATGTATTCGTCGCTTAATTTATTTGCAAAATTATCGAACGCGTGAATTGCAAGAAATAAAATTGAATATCGAAGTCGATTTTCTGAATGAAAAGGTTCGTCTTCATTTAATAGCGCCGGTAAAAAATCTTTTTTGGATACGCATTCTTTGACAAATTCAATTGCATATAATGCAACTATATTTTTTTGATTTTGCGTCCATTCAATCTCCAAAGAGCGCGCAAGAGAATAATATGCGTCCCAAAATTCATCTTTAGGAATATCTAATAGAGTTTTATAAGAAAACAACTTGTTTAATTTTTGTACGACAGCATCCCAATCTGAAATTGTTAACGTTTCATATTCTTGGGGATAAGCCGTCAAATCAAAACTCGCAAATTGACTTTGCGCCGTAGCTTCGCAAATCAATACTAAACCAAAAGTATAAAATAGAAATAATAACATTATTTTTATCTTAATCGCAAGGCATATAATTTTAATCATTTTGTTTAACATAATTTTTTTGATTAGGTTTAAAGTATTATTTTGAAAAAGTTATTATCTGCGTATATCAATTAATTTAGATATAAATTAAAAAATACGCACCCCCAATTTCCCAAACTTTGAAATTGTTTTAATAACAATCTGAAATTATTTTCAAGGAATTCAATATATTTTAAAGTAAAAAAATTAGGCTGTAGATTAATAATATAAAGTGAACAATTGTTAGGGTTCCCATAGTTTATTACGTTTATCAGCTGCCCAATCTTTATCTTTATGGACAACAGGTTTATTCTCAGTTTCTTCAATACGACATCTAACTTCTTGATCTCCATAAGTTTTGTAATGTGGATAAATTGTACCAATCGAAAAAGTATCGGCGTCAAACCGTGAAGAAGCCTTGAAATATGTCTTAGATGGTGTTATTTCTTCATTACTTGGTAATCCATCACCATCAATATCAAGACTGTCTCTAAAAGTATCATTGCAATATTTATGATATTTTTCATGTGCAATTAATGCGGCAACTTTATCGATATATTCTTCATCAGAACCTACGGTTAATGACCCAGAACCAAAGCTCGTATCTGAAATATAAGACAGATTATAAGACAAAGTAAGTGATTGTCCTTTTTTATTAAATGCGTCGCTACAAAGATAAAGTCTATTCCTACTACTATCATAGTAAGCATGACTTGTACTTGTGGGATCGAAATTAAAATCTTGAATCCCGTCGATTACTTTTCCATCTTTCCAAAATTTGAACCAGCATGGCGGTTTTGATGCTGTGAAAGTAGTATTGCCGTCAACGTTGACATTGGGCGGAAAGAATACTTTTACTTTTTTGGATTTATTGGCGGATTCAAAACTATAAGAATTATTT
>JAITDV010000256.1 GCA_031282385.1 Planctomycetaceae bacterium
TTCGGAACAACCATCAGAACCGCACCAACAACCACCAAAAGAGCAAAATAATTCCCGATCTCTTCATCCAATTTGCGCGTTATAACAAACCGCCGGATTGATGCAATCGCAACAATAATAACAAGCAAGCAATTCGCTAAACCCAAACCAAAAATCGGAATCCCAAAAATTTCCAGAGGAATATAAAATAATGTCGGACACATACACAGAATACTCCAATTTCAACCAAAACAAACAAGACCACAACACAAAAAAACACCCGATAATAATAACAAGATTTCAAATTCAATACAAGACCATTCTTAAGTATCATTTCACTCGAATACGGCAACCGCTCTTGCTTGGATCGCGGGGATTCGATAACATATGGAGTTAATTGCTCAACACGCAAAGGAGGGCAGGTATAACGATTTCACCGGAGGAAAGGAATACCAATTTAAAAAATGGGATTGTTAAAAATTACTGATTATTTCGGATTTTTGGGAGTCGTTTTAATCGGTAGAAATTGGAATTAAAAACCTTATTTTCAACCTGATTTTTCTTACGAAACAACCTTAGTAGCACAAGAATACAACAATAACGAACGCTTAACTTGAAACCACTGACCCCGTAGCTAACTAGGAAACGATACATTGAACCGAAGAGGAGTTTATAGACAAAATGTTTGAGGAATATTCGTTGACAAGTCCGAGAGCGGAATTAAAAGACGAGTTGCCGCTTTTACGGATAGGCAGTATTGAGCGCAATTCGGCACTAATTCCGGTGTTGTTGCCATTTGATGAACTTAACGGTTTTTGTTTTGAAACCAATCATCAAACAAGAAATGATGCGATTAAGCAGATGCAATATATGTCGATAAGTCTTCTCAAACAAGTGCAACCTGACTTATTAAGACTTTTTTTTGTGGATATTGGTTTGGCGACCAATTTTCCTTTGATTCATTCTTTGAAAGTACTTAATATCCATTTCATAACGAATCATAGCGAATTGAAGGAAAAGATGCGGGATTTGTTTGAGACGGCGCGACATATTTCGACATGTTTGGGCGGCGAATATTCCAATTTGAAAGATTACAACAAGGAAAACCCCAACAATAAAGAGCCATATAATGTGTTGTTTATTGCGAATTTTCCCAGTGGACTTGATGAAGAAGCCATTAAGATGGTTGGTATGTTGGTTGCGGACGGAATGAATTGTGGCATTCGAGTGGTCATGAATTTGGAGAAAGCGTTTTTTCCTAAAATCGACTTACACCATCAGGCACAAATTGCGGAGCATATTGATTTGCGTAGGCAAATGGTGTATCTTGATTGCACGCAACCCAAAATAGTGTTGAATCGTTTCAATGTTAAAGCGATACAAGATTTATTTATTCGTTATTCGTTTGTTTTTGAATCGTATTCGAGCGAAGAGTTATTGACGTTGGCGCAAACGATCAACGAGACGTATGCGGAAAAAGAGAGTAAGTATGAGAATTTTTTGTGTATTCCGATTGGCAGATGCGGAAGAGAGTCCGTATGTCTTGAGATGGGTCAAAGGTCTGGTGTTTATCATGGTTTTATTGCGGGACAAACCGGAACGGGAAAATCGACTCTGCTCAATAACATTATTACTTCGATTGCGGAAAAATATTCACCTGATGAGATGCGGCTTTATTTGTTGGATTACAAACATGGAGTTGAGTTTCAAAAATACCAAGACCATCCGAATGTGGAACTATTGCTTTTAGACAATAGTAATCTTCCAATGGGCGTTGAATCGTTAAGGCGGTTGCGGCAAGAGATGACGCGACGTGCTCAACTTTTCCGGGAGTTGGGGGTGACAATTAACAGTATTGAGGAGTATAATAGGAAATCTCTGGAAAAGTTGCCTCGTATTTTGTTGATTATTGATGAAGTGCAGCAGTTGTTTGTGAATTTTGATATTCGCAGATTAGTCAATCCGTTGGTGAGTGAAATTGCCAGACAAGGCAGAGCGTTTGGGGTTCACATGCTTTTCAGTTCGCAATCGTATGTGGATTGCAGGATTGATGAAGACATTTTGACACAAATGAGTTTGCGGATTGCTTATGCTTTGGCGAACAACAATGAGTGTAGGGCGATATTGAAGGTCGATAACACGGCACCAACAGAATTAAGACTTAGCGAGTACAAGGCAGTGTATAACCAGCAAAATGGTGATAGCAGAGCAAACCGGATTGTGAAGATGGATGATTTTGACACGACAAAAATCATTGAACTTTTGGCAACGGCGGAAGAAAAACATAAAGGATATAGACCTTTTAACAAACAAATCTTTGTAAAGAACGAAGAAACGCCCGAATGTTATTCTGACAAACCGGCGAAAAATCTTTCTTTGGGGACAAAAACAGCAACAAGAAACCTCAACGTTAATAATAACGAATATGGATTTTAACAATTACGTCAACCAAATTGAACAGTTAGGCAGTGAAGAAGCGAGGTCTGAATTGAAGGATTTTTATGATCTCAATTCCGGATTATTACAATTTTTTGAGGCAATTGATAAGCAAGTTACTGTTATTATGAATAGTAACAATATTAGCCTAAAAAATATTGAACAGATAAAAAAGGCACATACGAGTTTAGCAAAGTTGCGGATTGCAATTAAAGTGATGGACATGGATCGGGTACGTGACGCTTATAAAACAAAAATTGCCAAGGCGATAACTTATATTAAAGAAGAGATGGAAATAGGCGATGTGGAAATTACTTCAAAGGCATTTTCTGATCTAATCGAAAAAAATGACCACGATTCTGCGTCAACGGAAATATCATCATCCAAACAGAACGATGATTGGATTGATGAATACGGCTGTAAATACAGTTACAACAAAAAAATACTGAAAGAACTTAACCCCAAACTAACAGACTACAGAGTGATAGAGGAATGTGAAGTTTTGTTTCCGTGTACTTTTGACGGTGCTGTTGCGAAAAATTTGACTTCTATTGTAATGCCTAACGTTAAAAAAATACCATCCGAATATTTCTATAACTTAAAGATTGCTGAAATAAATCATACTCGACCTCTAGAGGAAGGGGAGTATAAGGAGTATAGAGTTCATAATTTGAAATCTGTAACAATGCCTAATGTTGAGGAAATAGGAGATTTTGCCTTTAAGAAAAGTACTAATCTAAAAATGGTTGAAATGCGGAATGTCAAAAAGATAGAGGACTTCGCTTTTTCTAATTGTAGCAATTTAGAATTTGTAATAATGCCTGATGTTAAGAGCATAGGATGCTATGCCTTTTGTGAATGTAATTTCAAGAATGTTGAAATAAAGAATGTCAAAGTGATAAAGGCGGGGGCTTTCTACGGTTGTCCTATAGAATCTATAGAAATGCCTAATGTTGAGAGAATAGAAGATCGTGCCTTTTATGGGTGTCGTAATTTAAAAACTGTTGAAATACAAAATGTAAAAGTGATAGAGCAATTCGCTTTTGATAATTGTCGCAGTTTAGAATCTATAATAATGCCTAATGTTAAGGAAATAGGATCAAGTGCCTTTCGGTACTGTCTGAATTTAAAATCTATTGAAATAAAGAACGTGAAAAAAATAGAGGAGCATACTTTCAACTGGTGTCGCAGTTTAGAATCTATAATAATGCCTAATGTTGAGAAAATAGGAGACTATGCCTTTGAGGATTGTAAATTAAAGACAGTTGAAATAAAGAATGTCAAAGAGATAGGGAAATATGCTTTTTTAAATTGTAGGAATTTAGAATCTATAATAATGCCTAATGTTGAGAAAATAGGAGACTGTGCCTTTTATCAATGTAATTTAAAGACAGTTGAAATAAAGAATGTCAAAGAGATAGGGAACTATGCTTTTTACGATTGTAAGAATTTAGAATCTATAATAATGCCTAATGTTGAGAAAATAGGAGACTATGCCTTTTATGAATGTAATTTAAAGATAGTTGAAATAAAGAATGTCAAAGAGATAGGGAACTATGCTTTCCAGTATTGTAAGAATTTAGAATCTATAATAATGCCTAATGTTAAGAAAATAGGAGTCGGTGCCTTTGATGACTGCGATAAATTAAAAACAGTTGTAGTAAGAGATGTTCTAATTGCTAATCAATTAAAATCTTGGTTTCCATCAATAACGATATTGAACAATTGAACAGTTTTGAGTAATTGCAAGGTATTTTTCCGGCGTTATACTCATCTTACTTTAAAATTCGGTTTTCGTTATAATAATAATAATTGTTTATTATACTCATCACGCATTAAAATTCGGCAATTATTTCCTTAAACCATCAAACAGTATTAGTATTGCCGACACGCGCCTGAGTACCAGCGGTTGCGCCCTTAG
>JAITDV010000062.1 GCA_031282385.1 Planctomycetaceae bacterium
TCAGGTATAAAAGAATTTGAGGTTGAATTTGAAAATAAAAAAATTGATAGTCAACCCGCTAACTCAAAATATACTTTTTCACTTGCCAATACAGATTTCCTTACTTACGGTTTTCAGATGGCAGAATTCACCGGTAATTGGCACAAAGACAATGATGTAAAACCTGATTCAAATGTTTATCGTAACAATAATCCTGATATTGACGACGGAGCTGAAATATGGACGCAACTTTATGAATATGCATGGGCGAAACATAAAGGAGAGTTGGATAGCGGTGAACATGTAAGCGGCATTTGGCCAACTTTAACCCGACGAGCAGCCAAAATGATAGACACTAGTGGAATGTCAAATCAACAGATTTTAAATGAGATCAATAATGCGAGAAAGAATGACCAATGGGTCTGTGTTGCTACGAAGTTCACGGACACATTTACAGTTGTTGGACGATATGCTGGTAACCTCGCTCATGGTCTTCATTCATATTATGTTAAAGATATTATTGAAACAGGAGTACCTAATAATCAATCTCTCAGATTGATTAATCCATGGGGCTATGATCCTAATAATACAGATAATGATAAGACTGTTATCTTGTTGCGCGATGATATGAAAGTTATCTATAAGATTTACGTATTAGATGCGGTTAAGTAGATATAGATAATAGTTGTAAATAATTAAAAGATAAGAGCGTTACGACAGCTCTAAAATGAATTTTATTAAGTTTAAACTTTACGCAAGGAATATAAGAATGAAAAGAGGTTATGTTATTAAAACTCGTATGAGTTTCAACGTTTTTTTTGAGACTTACATTTTATTGATAGTGTTGTTATTGATTTTTGCTGGTCATATTTTTTGTCAAGAGAGGCAAGAAAATTATGCAGAATCCAAAACGGATGAAGAGTTTGTTCAGAAATATGAGCGTTGGTTACCGGAGTTGCTTATATCTCCTCCTCGATCAACGAGTGATAATCCGCCGCATCCCAATATCAATGGCGGCATTAGATTTTTTGGTGAAATTTATAAACAAGGAAAAAAGGATAATATATTATGTAGAGTGGTGTTTCATTGGAGCGAGCATCCAATATATCATGATTGTCCATTTCCCGAACTCATGAAACAATTGGTTAAAATTCATTATAACTTCAACGTTAGTGAAGTTCCTCTGTACACGGTTTTTCCATTATTGGGAAGATTTTATTACGTGGATTCGCTGGAAGGTGGGCGTGAAGGCAAAAATTCTTGGCAAGCTTTTGTTCGCCGACTCAAGAAAAATGAATTGCCGGAAGATATAAAATTGCACAAAGAGAGCATTGTTTTCACAATTAACACTGAATTACAAAAAAAACATGGAGATAATAGCGGTCATTTATATTCGTATAGAATTTTTGTTACAGATATTGCAAAGATAAATCCTGACAATGCAGATTTACATGCCAAAATAAAAGTAATCGGCAACGGTTCTCGTCAAATAGAACGTGAAGGTTGGTATAAGATTGGCGATGTGATAGAGTTTTCGCATTTTAGTCACAAGATTATAAATATAGTTTCATCTCGCGAGCTTGATAAGGAAATTCAAGGACATAAATGTAATCTTGTAGGTTATATTGAACTTGCTCCGGAAGCGGTTCCGCTTGATAAACCCAAATTGGAAGAGATAGAAATTTTACCGGATCCACCCGAACGCCCTGCCCCTGAACCGAAGCTTACAAATGAAGAAAAAGCTGAAATGCGAATTTGGAAAGTAATAACACCTGAGAATAAAACGGTTGAGGTTCAGGCGGCTTTTGTTAAATTAGAAAATGAAAGAGTTACTTTGATAAAGCCGAATACCGATTATGGAAGTCTTCACTTGAAATATTTTTCTGCATCCGATCAAAAATTTATCCGAGATATTATCGAACAACGAAAAAAATACTCAGCAGAAGCTGGAATCAAATTTGAGCTTATTTCTTTATCTGCCAATCCGATTTTTTGGGAAGAAGATGAGGAAAATGAGACTTTATTACAGGTCATTGGCGAGAAAATTGAACTCGCTCTGAAAATTAAAAATGTCAGCAACGATATTATTTCTATTTGCAAAGCAAAATTGCAGACAAGTAATAGTTACAATGTGTCTATAATTGGCGGATATATCAAATCGGTTTTTGGCTCAGAACAACCTGTACCAATATCATTTAATCAAAAAGATTGGTTAACGCTTAAACCCGGCGAGGAGTATGTATATCCGATTCCTCAAAATAAATTTGCAAGTTGGCGACTACCACAAAATGGCGAAAAAATAAATTTCAGCCATGTTGGTTATTATGTTTTCTCATTTAGGCATGATAGACTTGATATTCCACTTGAAATACGTAAAAAGTTGGTTGAAAGCGGTATTCCGGGCAAAATATATGTTGGTGCAGAGCATGGATTTGCAGCATTACGATCTTTTCAATTTGATCCTCCTCCAATTGAGCATAAGGAATTTTTGTTACAAAAAGTTATTAAGTATATTGAGCGGAGTTTTAGTCGGGATGAAGTTGCGGAAATTTTGAAAGAGAATGAAGGAGTTGATGTTTATTCGGATAACGCAAAAAA
>JAITDV010000109.1 GCA_031282385.1 Planctomycetaceae bacterium
ACATCGTAACCTTTTCGTTTTTGAAATTCATCGGCGAAATATTCGTTCCACAAATTTCCGCCGACATGAAAGTCCAACTCGTCGGAGAAAAAGAAATTCAATCCTTTTCCGCCTTCGCCCTGATTGTAATTTTCAAACGGTTGAAAGAATTTTTCGACGACTGCTTTTCCCGATTTTGGGTGCATCGGGTCAATGGATGGATTCACCTTTCGGGCGGAGACAATGTATTTTTTGCCGTTAAAAACTTGGGCGGAGACGATGTTGTTTTCGTTTGGAGTCGGCGAGTCCGGGTCCATTGTTCGGCAATCGAGAACCTGCCCGACAATTTCGGGATAATCGCGAATCGCCTCGTCCCATTTCCAACCTTGCCCGACGCCGAGTGTGTAATCGCTGAGGCTGACGGCGATGTCATGTTTTTTTGTTTCTTGCATGAACCATTGGACGAGTTTCCACCATTCGTCGCCAAATAGCGGGGGTTCGCTTGGAATGGTGTAACCCCAAGCCAGACCGCCTTTGTCGCTGTGGGCATAATTAATTTGCAGACCTGTTGTCCCGCGCCCCATTTGGGCGAGCTTTTCGAGTTGCCACGAGAGGCGTTCTTTTGTCAACGGGTCGCCGAGCCACCAGTAAAACGGCACATTCCCAAATCCGACCGGCGGTGTTTGAAAATCGTTGACGAACGTCTCCCGTGTTAAGTTGTTTTTTTTCCATCCGGCGGGAGTTGTTTCCTCCGCAATCAAAAAATTCATCAAAAAGAAAGACAACCCAAAAAATAAAACTAATTTCGCGTTTTTTTTCATGTTTAAAGACCTCATCGAATTATCAAAAAATCTCTTCGCCTACGGTAACGGAGAGTCTAAAATGATTATCAAAAATAAAACAAGATTGTCAATTCAATTTCCTGAATTACGTAAAGATTCGTGATCATTCGTCAAATTTCTTGGAAGTCGTATCAATTGTTTTTTAATTTTCGTCCGAACACAGGGACACTGTAGGCTAGCGCCGACCAACCGTGGGTGAAAACCATTCGACGAAAGGTTGACTACCATTGTGGACTTCGGCTTACCGAAATTAACACACCAGCCTATGAACGCTAGGAAAAAAATTGAACGAAAAATAAGGACTGGAATTGTCGAGCCGTTCGGAAAATCATGTTGTCCGGTGCGGATTGATGGGGCTTGGGCAACGGAATAGGGACAAAATACACGTCTCATCTTCATCTGAAAATGCACAATTTACACCTGTGAATACACCATTTACACACGTGGATGTGCCATTTTATCTGAAAATGCGCCGTTTTCATCTGCGGATGCGCCATTTCCACCTAGTGGTTTAAGTGAACAGGTCAAAGGGCTTTCATCCACCATCGTGTCGGCGGAGAGCCGAAAGCGTTTTAACTTGTTCACTCTTTAAGTTTCATTTGCCGCCGTTTGCTTACCTATTAGAAAGCAGGCTTTTACGCTTTTGAGTCACGCAAATTATGGTATGAACAGTATAGTTTCAATTGTTACAAATTTTGATCGAGTGAGAAACGGTCTTGATCGATCTTTTTCTTCAAAAATTAATTTAAAGGGTTTTTTATGTTACGTATTATTTTTTCATGGATGTTATTTTTTGTATTGCTTGCCGTTTCAGGATGCGGCGATAGCTCGCGACCAAAGGATTTGCCAAAACTTTATCCGTGTGTCATCACAATCACACAAGAAGGCAAACCATTGGAAAATGCCGTTGTTGAACTGGCAGCAACAGATCAAAATAACTCCAAATACCAATCTCTTACCTTAACTAATGCGGAAGGCAAAGCGGTCATGTCCACTTATGGATTTGCCGGTACTCCTATTGGAAAATACAAAGTTATTGTAAGAAAAAACATTGATGACGATCTGGTTTACGGAACCAACTCAACCGGCGCAAAAGAAGTAGTTGCTTTTAAAAATATATAGAACGGTTGAACCTCAGTTCTCCGACGTCAAAACAACTCCTCACGAAATTGAAATTACCGGAAAAGAAGAAAAAGTTGAAGCAACTTTCGATGTCGGTAAAGCAATTAAAGTGCAATTTTAGTAATATTTCGACGGATTTAGTGTTTTGAGTTGGTTAACAAATCTATTTCTAGCCGCACTAGCAACGGCATGATGAATAACCGGCGGTTACGCTGTCCACCGTCGGTTATTCATGATGTCGTACATGCAGGACTTGGAATGGAAATTTGAGCTGATAATAATTACATTACTCATTGACCTTGCATTAAAAAAACGAAAAATCCACTGAATAATTGGTGTTTATTCAGTGGAATGTTTTTTTATCGTGAAATGCTTAAAATTGTTTTGAATTAAATTCGTGTCAATGGGCTGAAAGCCCAACATCATTAGCGTAGGGTGTTACTCTACGCTATTGATTCAAGGCTTTCAGCCTTAGTTCAAAAAAACAACACAAAAAACATTCTACTGAAACATTACAATAATTACAGTATTTGATTGTAAAGGTGCGATTATTTTTTGCGGTTTCCGTATCTATCTAAATAAATCTGCTTCAATGTGGAACGGTAAATCTCCAATTCTGTAGTTTTCATTGAAATATAATTCTCCGCCAACATAAACCGCATTCATGCGAAACGCCGCACGAAGGTCTCCTCGACAATGCACCGTAACCATGTCAAACGGGTTCTTTTCCGGCGCACAAAATTTACAATGTGCTTTTGAACGCACCATCATAAAATCTTGAATTCCAGCAAGTTGATTACCCGGCATCATATAACCGCGAATATAAACTTTCCGATGTTCAGTTGCTAATTCCATTATTCGCGGATTTATGTTCAACTTGTTACCTTTATACTTGTTTTCGTCAGGTCGAAATTCCAAAAAATCAATAACCGTATAACCAACCGGAACCGAATAATAATGTTGCCAAATCCCCACAACTCCAGCAACCGCACCAAACACAAATGAAACCGCTATTCCTGCCACCGCAAACATCCGACCCGTGTAATCAAACGGAGATGAAAGAATCTTTATCAACCCCCAACCTCCACACAACAAACCAATCAAAGGACAAAGTACAAACCACGTACTCAAAAGCATAAGCGGCGTCAACAACGATAAACAAAATGAAATCACCGCAAGAACATTCACCGCACGATAACCTACCCGCACCCCAGAAGTCCCAAGCTCTTCCGTTATTACCGGATTCAATACCAATTCAAATTCTTTTGACATTTTTTTAATAAGGGTTATTTTATTGAAAAATTAGATAAAAAAGAAATACGATTTTAAACTGTTCACACTTTAACTTTCCTTCACCACCGCTTGTTTACCTATCGGAATGCAGGCTTGTACGCTCTTGAGTAAGGCAATTTATAGTACGAACAGTATAATTCTGAATTCAGAATATTTGAATCCGAAACAAATAAAACAACTTTGCAACAAAAATTCTCACTCGTTTTGTTGTATTCATTACACTTTAAATTTCAGTTTTCTTTTGGTAACGGACAAAACCGACATATCAAGTGTAATGAGTTAAGTATATTTGTTTCGCAGATTCAAAAAAATTTTTCTATGCGATTATAGTAAATTCAGTGTTTTTGATTTACTGATGAATTATGGGGCAAGCGAAGTTGCCACGTCTTGTTTGTACGCGACCGCAGCTGGAAGAAATCCAACTATTGACGCAAGCACCATAAGACCCGGAATCAAAAAACACTCATTCAACCTGAAATCCCACGCATGAACTATAATGCCAGTATATTGTGAAATCCAAGGACCAATACCGCCAACAAGCGTATGTCCCAAAAAGATTCCAAGAATACCGCCGCCGATTGAAAGCAAAATTGACTCCAGAAGTATAATTGACATAACAGTGAATCGTCTTGCTCCCAAAGCTCGCATTATTGCGATTTCTTGTTTACGTTCGCTCATTGAATTGTAGATACTAACCATCATCCCAATTCCAGCAACCACAACAACCAACACCGCAAGAAAAAGCAATACCATCTGAATATTGCCCACCACATTCTCAAGAAGCATTGCAATTTCATTTATCGGCGAAACTGCTTGAATATCAGGCGTTTCATCAAGTATCGCAGGCAACTCCGTTGCGCCAATATTCACATACGCCCGATCTTCCATTACTGCCGACGGATTAAAGCCAGGCGAATTTGGATCAATTGCAATACCGTCAGGTTTGATCTTGTTTCTGGCAATAAATAACAGAAGAGCCGAATAACTTTTGTTGTGTTTTTTTTCTGCTTCTTCGCGAGCTGATTTATCCTGATGCATATCGTAGAAGCCTTCGATATTCACAAATATCACGTTATCATTCGGAGTTCCTGTCGGCGCCATTATTCCGACAACCTTGAACGGATCGTGATCGTGATCATCATCTTTGTCAACCGTACCATCAGGATTAGGCATATTTTCCGGTACAAATGTTTCACCTATATTTAATCCGGTTTTTTTGCGAGCTTGTGAACCAATTACTGCCGTA
Source organism: Planctomycetaceae bacterium (assembly GCA_031282385.1). Lineage (GTDB taxonomy): Bacteria > Planctomycetota > Planctomycetia > Pirellulales > Thermoguttaceae > WRKP01. The sequence continues at coordinate 4,483 of JAITDV010000109.1, forward strand.
AAAAGTTCGGTATCTTTGAAAAATTCACCTTGTACGCATGTATAACGCTGATCGCCTCTAAACCGCAATTTATCAAAAAGCGCAGATGTTGTTCCGACCAATGTTGCACCGCGAAAATGGTGACCGATTGTAAGCGGTATTACTTCGTCAACTAGATGGCGATATTCTCCGCGTTTGAATTTTTGTAAATATGTGTCCGTAACTCCGCCAACAGGTTGACGCAAATAAAACACCGTACTAAGAACCACATCAAGCGGACTGCCTTTGCCCGCAATAATGTAATCGTAACCTTGTGCACTACGTTTGAATGAGTTGTCAAGAACGCCGTGAATCACAAGAACCGTTACTATCAACGCAACTCCAAGCGACATTGAAAAAGCCGTTAAAATTGACGACAAGTAACGAAATTGAATACTACGCAACGCAATCTTCCAAAGAGACATTAAATCCTCCTTTCAAATAAAAATAATTTTAAAGCACGAAGAACCCCTCATCCCAACGTACGCCACCTTAAACTGTTCACACTTAAATTTTCCTTTACCGCCGCCTGCATTACCTATCGGAATGCAGGTTTTTAGGCTCTTGAGTAAGGCAATTTATAGTACGAGCAATATAAACTACATCTACACCGTAACGATTTGGTTTTGTCAAAGGTAACCAAACAACCTTTAAATTGTTCACACTTTAATATCCTTTACCATCGCCTGCTTACCTATCGGAAAGCAGGCTTTTACGTTTTCTTGAGTCCCGCAATTTATAGTACCAGCAATATCGTCTGATTGAAATTGCATTTTAAAGATTTCTCATTGAGGTTTTATTTTACCTCATCCAATTTTACCCAACGTTTTTCATTTGCGGCGATGAGAGCAGCTTCTAATACGCGTTGTGTTTGGTATGCGTCGTTGAAGTCCGGCAATGGGATAGTTGGAGTTTGACCGGCTAATTTTAGCAGAATGTCGTAAGCCATACTTGTAAATCCGTGTTCATAACCAATCAAATGCGCATCTGGCCAATAGTTTGCTACATACGGATGTGCGCCGCCGTGGGTACACATAATTGTTGTCCAACCTTGTACAGCTCGTGGTCGGGTAGCGTCGTAATATTGCAAGTGGTTCATATCTTCAAAATTGAATTTGAGCGAACCTTTTGTACCGTTGATTTCAAAACCGTTGAAATTTTGGTTTCCTGTAGCTTGCCGTGCGGCTTCGTAGGAACCGACTGCGCCGTTGTTGTATTTGACGAGAAACAGCACAGTATCGTCAACAGTAACATCGCCCATTTTTGAGCTGCCGGTTTCTTCTTTCATGTACCGCATTTTTTCATCGGTAACAATTCCGCCGCCTGAATCTTGTTCGATGATTTTTCTTTTCTTGACAAAAGTTTCTGCAACTGCACCGCAAATAGTGTCTATTTCAAGTCCGGTAACAAATTTTGTCATATCGATAATGTGCGCGTTCAAATCACCGTGTGAGCCTGATCCGGCAAGTTCTTTTTTGAAACGCCATGCGAACGGCACGGTTTCATCTGCCCAATCTTGCAAATAGACGGCGCGGACATGCCGGATTTCACCGACAGCGCCTTGTTTGACAAGTTGATGAGCGAATGCGACGGCGGGAGCACGGCGGTAAACGAACCAAACAAATGTATCAACATTTGCTTTTTTGGCAGCGTCAGCCATTTCACGCGCCTCGGTTAGAGTTGCCGCAACTGGTTTTTCGCAAGAGCAAGGTTTACCTGCCGCAACTGCTGCTTTAGCCGGAGGTGCATGCATGAAGTTTGGGGTTACGATGTCAACAAGACCGACTTCGGGCGATTTAACAAGAGATTCCCAATCTGTTGAAGAATGTTGCCAACCCCATTTTTCAGCGAAAAGATGTGGTTTTTCTACTTCCATACCGTAAACAGTGTGAAGTACAGAGTTGATTGGCGGGTCGAAGAACTTGTTTACTTGGCACCAAGCGTTGGAGTGCGACCGCCCCATGAAACCTTGACCAATCATTGCTACATTAATTTTTTTGTCCGACATAAATTTTTTCTCCTTCAAGTTTTTGGAATAAAATTTTTAAGTTGTTTGTATTTTAATTGCGTCAATATACGTTGCAAGTTTATTGTAACAAAAAATCACTTTGTACTTTTAACACAACTAACCTCAAAATACGTTCAACATTCTATAACGAAATCAATTCAATTCAGATTGGAAGCAACAATTATCATAAATAAATTTGTAGAATCAAATCTGATCAAATCAAACCTCAACAATATTTCAGAAATTGTCAATCAAGTTCGTCAAGCAGTCCGGTATTTTATAACTCATAAAAAAAATTACAATACTCTCCTCAAAACTTATACTGATCAAGTTCGATTAGATGAATTAATTGTTTATTGGTTAGGGGGAGGGAAAGGTATTAGAGATTTAGGAATAAACGGCAGACGTGAATTACTGACACAATGGACAAAATTCTCAAAATTGTAACTGTTCAGTCGTGTGTTTTTTAACATACCCAAAAAATAATATCACGGCTGAACAGTTACTTATTATGAACAAATATCATAAAAATAATTTGTTATGTATTAAGTATTGGATTATCCGTTAGTTGATTTGTTTTTTTGCAATACTATACTGTAACAAATCGTTTGTGAAGTTTTAAATTGTTTACACTTAAATTTCCTTTATCTCCGCCTGCTTACCTATTGGAAGGCAGGTTTTTATGTTCTTGAGTCGCGCAATTTATATTACGGACAGTACGGACAGTATAGTACGAAGTAATGACGAATTAGAAAAATTTTGAAATATGAGGAGTTAATTATGTCCTCGCGTTTTATTAACCCATAAACGGATTTTGGTTTTAAGAAACTTTTTGGCGAAGAAGTGAATAAGGAATTGCTTATTGACTTTCTCAATTCGCTTTTACCGCCTTACCATCAGATATCGAATCTTACTTTTCGTAATCCTGATACACTTGGTTTGTCAGTGTCAGAGCGGCGGGCAATATTTGATATATTTTGTGAGAGCGAAAAGAAAGAATCTTTTATTATAGAAATGCAAAAAGCAGAACAATTAAATTTTAAGGATCGTTCAGTATATTACGCAGCTCGTCCGATTGTTAATCAAGGTTTGCAAGGTGATTGGGATTATAAATTGAAAGCGGTATATTTTATAGTCATACTTGATTTTCTGTACGATAAAGATCCAAATACAGAATCATTTTTGATTCGGGA